>NZ_BRCY01000011.1:0-61031 GCF_023708045.1 Halomonas sp. NCCP-2165 | reverse complement strand
CACCACGGTGGCCGGCGTCTACGGCACGCTGACCGTGAACCAGGACGGTAGCTGGAGTTACACCCTCGACGACAACACCCTGGACCATGACCTCATCGATGCCACCGGCACCGACGATCAGGTACAGGACCCGTTCCAGGTGCGGGTGAGCGATGACGATGGCGACGTCTCACCGGAGGCGACGCTGACCATCGACGTCAATGACGACGGCCCGGCCTTCACGCTGGTTAATGACGGTGACGGTAATGGTATTGTTAGCCTGATCACACAGAACCCGGCTGTCGATACGACCTATACCGGTAATTTCGCCGACTGGATTTATGGTGCGGATGGTTTTGGTGAGGTCACCGCTACCTTGCCAGAGGGTGTGGAAGTTGGGTCTGTTGCTGCCGATGGTAGTCAGGTTGTGCTTAATTTCTACGAAGGCGATGTACTTGTAGCCATCCTCACGCTGAATGCCGATGGTGAAGATACGCTTGAGGTCTTCCATCGTGAACCCGAGGTTGAGTTTTTCGACATTAGTGGTGCAGAGGCGAATGCAGGTGGCCCTGAAGGCGAATTGCTGATCGATTTGGGGGGTGATGCAGATTTCAATGTCCTTGTTACTGCCGAAAGTAATGGAAGTTCTGCTGTGGTCAATCCCAGCGATCAGGGGTGGGGGGTTGATAACCAGAATATCAACGTCAATCAGTCGATACTGTTCTCATTTGTTGATGATGGGGATAACGCGACTCCATTTGGGATTAAAGACTTCAAGTTCCAGGCAACAAAATATACTGGCCAGTACGGCGGTGCCATCACGATAACGATAAGTTATATCGATCCGGACACCATGATGGAAGCAATGGAGACTATTTCTCTCTCCGTGACATCTGGGCAGACAATACAGATTACTGACCTTGGGTGGTCAGATTACGAGGCCGGTAATCTACTGACCTCCGTTGAAGTCGCTCATAATGGTGACAGTGGTGCCTTCAATTTGAACAATATTAATGTTGGGGCTGAGTCTTCCACACCGCCGGATGATCTGTCCTATGAAGGTATCGTTCTCGATGTCGTGGATGCTGATGGTGATACGGATAGCGTAGAGTTCAGCCTGGTGATTGATGGTGAAGAAGGGGAGGAGCTGGAAGTCGAGGCAATTACCGGGACCTCAGGTGATGATGTCCTGGTGGGTACAGATGGTGATGATATCCTGATCGGTGGCGCTGGAAACGATACCCTGACCGGCGGCCTGGGCGCCGATACCTTCGTCTGGAATCTTGGCGATCAGGGCTCCGATAGCGACCCTGCTGAGGACGAAGTCACGGACTTCACGCTAGGGGAGTTCGGCACTGATGCCAATGCCGATCAGCTGGATATCAGCGACCTGCTCCAAGGGGCAGGAGTTGGGAATATCGATGGTTACGTCGTCGCTGAACAATCAGGGAGCGATACCATCCTGCATATCAAACATGATGGAGGAATCAGCGGTGATGGCAGCAATGCGGATCAGACGATTCTGCTGTCCGACGTGAGTATGGGCGGTAACAATTCCGCGGACTTTATTCAGTCCTTGATCGGTGATGGCCAGCTCAATATCGAATGAGCCAGCCTGTCCCGCATCATCCCTCCGCCGTGCCCGCCTCGCGGGCACGGTTTTTTTATATTGGGTTATGCTGAAGTCAAGATACGTCGGGCGAGGAGGGTGTCATGTACGTGAGCCGGGATGAGACGGGGGCCTTGAGAAAGGTGAGTCGTGAGGCCTCACCGGAGTGTCGGGAGTGGTTGCCCGGGGATGATCCCGAGCTGGATCGCTTCCTGGGGCGGGAGACGGCGGCGGATCCGTTGTTGGCCTCCGATCTGGAGCTGGTCCGGGTGCTGGAAGACTTGATCCAGGTGCTGATGGACAAGGGGGTGATCAGTTTCACCGACCTGCCCGATGCCGCCCGGGACAAGCTGTTGACCCGCAAGTCGCTGCGTCGCCGGCTCAATAGCGTCAACTTGCTCGACGATGAGGAGGATGACGTCATCTGATCGACGCTCAGTCGTTCTCGCCGTCATCCTCCAGGTTATGGCGCGGATCACGAATCCCCGGCCCGGTGAGGCCATGAACGCCGATCTCGATCAGGGTATCCCGTTCCCGGTGTGTGGTGACGCCCTCGGCGATGGAGAGAATGCCCAGTGAGCGGCACAGGGTCACCATGCCCCGCACCATGGCCTGACGCTCCTGGCTGGTCTCGATGGCAGCCACCAGGCTGACATCCAGCTTGATATAGCCCAGCCCCAGGTCCTGCAGGTCGGCCAGTCGTGCCAGGCCGGCGCCGGCGTGCTCCAGGCCGATACGGCAGCCGTGGGGGCGCAGGGCCTGGCAGAGGTCGCGGACACGGTCGAGGCGGTACTGCACGGCCACCTGGGGCAGCTCCAGCCAGAGGGCCGGACCGGCGTCGGGGTGTGTCGTCAGCAGGCGTTGCAGTTGGCTGATCAGGTGGCTGTCGCCGATGCCTTCCAGCGACAGGTGGATGCCGCGGGGCAGGCCATCCCGGTCGATCTCGCGCAGGGCCTGGGTGACCACCGCCAGGTCGAGTCGAGGCTGGAGCGCCAGCCGGCGTACCCAGGGCATAAAGACCTCGGGACCGCGCCAATGCCCGCGCAGCCGGAGCCGGGAGGGGCACTCGTGATGGAGCAGTTCGCCCTCGGGGGTGAGCACCGGGTAGTGAGCCAGGTAGGCGCCATCGTCGAAGGCCTGCGCCAGGGCCTGGCGCCACTGATCATGGCTGGTGAACAGCGGCGGCGGTGCCTCGCCCCTGTCCACGACCTGCTCCCTGGGCCCCAGGGCCTCGGCCTCGGCGAGGCCCGCATCGAGACGGCTGAGCAGTTCGGCGCGTCGGGCGTCCGGGGTCAGGCGTGCCACCGCCAGTGGCAGGGGGATGGTCTCGGCGGCGTCGGCCAGGGGGTGCAGGGTGACCGCCAGGCGTGAGGCCAGGGCCCGGGGATCATCCTCCCAGTGCAGCAGCAGGGCGAAGTCGCTGCCGTTGAGTCGACCGCAGAAGCTGCCTTCTTCGCCATCGGCGAGGCGTGTCAGTGCCTGGCCAAGCTCGACCAGCAGGGTATCGATTCGGGCATGGCCCAGGCGTTCGTTGTAGGTGGTCAGGTCGCCGACCCGGATCAGGGCGAGGCAGCCATGGGCCTCGCGGCGTTCGCTCTCCAGGCTGGCCTGGAGGCGTTGCATGAAGTGGTCGCGGTTGGCCACCCGGGTCAGGGGGTCGAGCCGCAGGCGATGATGCAGTCGGTCGAGCTTCTCCCCCTCTTCGTTGAGCATTTCCCGCACCCGTGTCGAGAGTCGGTTCATGGCGGCGGTCACCTCGCGTAGCTCCCGGGTGCGCGGTTCGGGGCGAGTGGTAAAGCGCCGTTCGCCGATCTCCCGGGCCTGGGTCACCGTGGCCTGCAAGGGGCGCCGGATACCACGCACGATCCACCAGGCGAGCAGGGCGCTGAGTAGCCCGGCCAGAAGGAACCAGGCGGTGAGCTGCAGGCCGCGGCGCCACAGGGTGCGGTAGGCATAGCTGTGCTGGCTGGCCAGGGTCAGGGTGCCGTATTGCCGCCAGCCGTCCTGAACCACGGCGCGGCCGGGCGGTACCTCGAAGCGGACCAGGGCCACGAACCAGCCCGGCAGGTCATCGATCTGCTCGTCCGCCTGGCGCTGCAGGATCGTCTCGCCAGCGGGGCTCTCCAGGCGGATCGAGCGGTAGTGGCCGGTGTCGAACTGGGCCGCCAGCAATAGCTCCATCAGCACCGGATCCTTGTCGAGCTGCGTCATGCTGAGTGCCAGGGCATTGGCATTGTCGGCGTTCTTGATGCGCACCTCCTGCTGAATATAGTGGCGGGTCGCGGTCAGGCCGATCATCAGGCTGCCGCCGAAGGCCAGCAGGAGTACCAGGCCAATGATGAGCCAGAGCTGCTTGATCAGTGACATGGGCGCACCTCACTGACGGGGTTGCCTTGCGGGTGGGGATGAGGGGCTCGGGGAATCATAGGAAGCCTTGCTCCTCCATGCGGGCCAGGGCACCGCGCCAGCGGGAGAGCCGGGCCAGTGGATCGCCGCGGGAGGCGGAGGCATCGCCGACCCACAAACCATTGCTGTTGAAGCTGAAGACCGGGTCGAGGTCGATTCGCTGCGCGGCCGGGGTAAGGGAGGGCACCAGGTTGTCGAGGATCAGGGGCTCGGCATCCGCGGTGGCGTAGTAGCCGAGCACCATATGCGCCTGGGTGATGCGGCTGCGACCGATCCGCGCCCGCACATAGATCATGCGCAGCCGCTCTCCGGGCACGCCCAACTGCCTGAGGGTGAGGTACTTGGCGATGGAGTAGTCCTCGCAGTCGCCGCGACCGTTGCCCAGGGCCTCCAGGGGCGTGGCCCAGTAGTCCTCGCGGCCCCAGGCATCGAGATCGTCCACCCAGCGAATGCGCCGGTTGAAGAAGTCGTTGACCTCGCCAAGCCGGGTCGGCAGGTCCGCCTCCTGGAGCCGGCTCAGCAGGTTCAGCCAGGCCTCCAGCGCCGCCAGCCCCGGCTCCCCATAGCGCGATCGCATCTGCTGCCTGAGTCGCGAGGCATCCATGATCGCCGTGGCGGCGTGGGGCCCCAGCAGTCCGGCCAGCAGCACGCCGGCTCCTGCCATCAGGAAGCGGCGGCGAGTCAGCGATGACGGGGCCGGAGCATGCATCGGGCGGGCGACTCCCCTGGGTGACATACTGTTTCAGAATGTATCCAGTCTAGCAGTTGGGGAGCGCTGCCAGGGTCACCGTCGGGCGGTTTCTCCGGGGCCGACCCAGAGTCGCAGGCGACCCAGCCAGGTCAGGTGTGCCGCGCGTTGCCGCAGGCTGGCGGCCAGGGGTTCCAGGGCGACCTCGGCGGTGGACGCGTCGATATAGAGGGAAATATCGATACGGTTGTCCAGGTAATGCAGGTCCAGCGCCAGCCGTGATTGCCAGCAGGGCTCGTCGCCCCAGGCCTCGGCGAGCCGCGCCTCGACCTCACGGCGCAGGGGCAGGCCGGGCTGATGGCTATGGGCCAGCATATTCTGGTCGTCTTCGGGGTCGATATGGAAGGTCACGTCATGCAGGTCGGGGAAGGCCTGGCGCAGTCGCCGGCTCACCTCGTTGCCGATCTCATGGGCCTCGGAAACGCTGATGCGTGGCGGTACCACGATATGCAGATCGAGCAGCACATTCCCGCCCACGGTCCGGGTGCGCAGGTCATGGATGCCGCGGACCCCGGGCACCCCTTGCCCCTCCTGGCGCATCGCCGCCTGCTGGCTTTCCGGTAGGGCGGTATCGATCAGTTCCTGGCTCGACTCCCACAGCAGGCGCCCGCCGATCTTGCCTACCAGCAGGGCCACCAGCACCGCGGCCACGGCATCCAGCCAGCCATGGCCGAACTGGGCGCCGACCAGGCCCACCAGGACCACCACGGTGGACAGGGCGTCGCTGCGCGAGTGCCAGGCGTTGGCCTCCAGCAGCTTGGAGCCTATGCGTCGCGCGGTGCGCAGGGTGTAGTGGTAGAGCCACTCCTTGATGGCCAGGGCCACGACGGCCAGCAGGATGGCCCAGAGGCCCGGGGTGGGGATCGGCTCGCCGGTGGATAGCCGCATTACGCTGGCCCAGGCGATGCCCCCGGCCACGAAGAGCAGCACGCTGCCTAGCCACAGGGTGGCCAGGGTCTCGATGCGTCCATGGCCATAGGGGTGGTTGCGGTCGGGGGCCTGGTGGCCGAAATGGGTGGCGGCCAGCACGAAGGCATCGGTTCCCAGATCCGAGAAGGAGTGGATGCCGTCGGCCACCAGCGCCGCCGAGCCCACCAGGGTGCCGACCATGACCTTGAACAGGCCCAGCAGGCCGTCGAAGGCGGCGCCGACCAGGGTCACGCGGCGCGCTTCGCGTCCCTTGTCGGCCGGCTCGAGAGGGGAAGCATTAGCCATGGTCGGTGTCCTGGGCGGTTCGCCGGTTACAGCCTGCCGGCCCGGTTGAGCACCGGGTTGGCATATTGGGCCAGCCACCAGTCGCGCAGGTGGGCCGGCACCTCGGCCAGGCGCGCCTCGAAGCGGCGGCGATCCGCCTCGGTCACCTCGCTGAGATCGAGCAACTCCCGGCGCAGCCCTTCCTCGATGCCCTCGCTGGCCTCCAGGGCCAGGTAGTGGCTGGGGAAGAGGTGGTAGCCGGCCAGCACCTGGCGATCGATCTCGGCGGTCACCGCCTCGGCGGAGTCGAGGTCCTGTCTCAAGCCGACAGGCGTCCCGAAGTGAAGCCGGATGCGCCCCTTGGGGCCGGTGATGCCGGCAACGATGGAGCGGATGTCCTCATACTGGACCTTCTCGTAGCGTCCCTCGGTATGCAGGGCATGCAGCTCGTGGGCCTTCTGCAGGTCGCAGGGATCGTACTCGTAGCTGATCGACACCGGCACCAGGCGCAGCTCGCGGACCGCCTCGCCGATGCCCAGCGTCTTGTCCTGCTGGCGGCGCGCCATGGTCAGCATCTTGATGATCGCCGGGTCGGCACGGTCGATACCGTCCTTGGCACGCCCCTCCCGCTGGGCCATCCAGATGGAGTGGTTGTCCTCGATGATGGAGTGGCGGATATAGGCGGAGAGCCGCTGGTAGGCGGCCAGCATGGCGCGCTTGCCTCGGGCGCTGCGCGGCACGATAAAGCTCTTGTTGAGGCGCATCAGGTCGCTGACATAGGGCTTCTGCAGCAGGTTGTCGCCGATGGCGATGCGCACCGTGTTGCGCCCGGCCAGGTAGAGGGCGTAGTTGACGAAGGCCGGATCCAGGGAGATATCCCGGTGGTTGCCGATAAAGAGATAAGCGGTATCGCCATCCAGGGCATCCAGGCCGGTCACTTTGAAGGCGTCGGTGGTGGTGCGGATCATGCGCTGCATATAGCCGGCGATGCGCGCCTGGAAGTCGCGCACGCTGGTCACGCCGCGTACCTCACGGCGCACGACGAAACTGGCCAGGGTGCGTGCCAGGCCAGGGGCGAAACGGGCCAGGCGCGGCAGTTTGAACTGGGTCAGGGCGTCGAGCAATTCCGGGTCGCGGGCCAGGCGCGCCAGGACCTCGGCGACCTCGTCGTCATGGTAGGGGCGAATCTCGGCGAAGGGATCCGGGGTGTCGTTCGATGCTTGTGTCACGGGGCTATCACACGCTCGTTATTGTTGGGCCAGGGTGGCGGTGCCACCCTCCTGGGCACTGGCTTCACCGCCCAGCCAGCGGGTCAGTTGGCTGATGACCGGAGCCAGGGTCTGGGCCATCAGGGCGAAATCGGTCTCCAGGCGCAGGATGGCATCGTCGCCATCGTCGGCCTGGGCCGCCTCATCGATCACCGCATCGGCGAAGCGCAGCGACTTCAGGGCCAGGTCGTCATGCAGGGTCCAGGCGAGCTGGCCTTCCACCTCCAGGGCGAGACGCGTGACCTGGCGGTCGTTCTCCAGCAACTGCTTGATCTCGTCGCTGTCCAGGTCCATCTGCCGGGCGCGCACCACGCCCTCGTCCTTGGCCTTGAGCTCCACCTGATCACCGAGCACCAGCCCCTCGGGGCGCTGTTGGGGATCGCCGAGCCAGGCGGTCATGGCGCGGATCGGCAGCATCTGGGTGGCCAGGGGGGTGACCTTGAGGCTGCCCAGGGTCTGGCGCAGCAGGTCGAGGATCTCCTCGGCGCGCTTGCGAGAGCTGGCATTGACGCCGATCAGGCCGCCGCGAGTATCCCACCACAGGTCGAGGCGCTGGCTGCGCACGAAGGCGCGAGGCAGGAACTCCTCGTAGACCTGCTCCTTGATGGCCTGGCGCTCGCGGCGGGGCAGGGGGCGACCCTCGGCGGCCTCGCGGTCGGCGGCGCGTTCCTCGACCTCCTCGCGTACCACGGCGCTGGGCAGCACGCGCTCCTGACGCAGCGCCGAGAGCAGTCGATGGCCCTGCACCTCATGCACGAAACGGGGGCTGGTGCGCCCGCCCGGGGTGCGCCACCCCAGTCGGGTCGCCTCGCTGCCGCCCAGGGGGCGAAAGGCCTGTTCGGCGAGCCGCTCCTCCAGGGCCTCCAGCGGGATGACCTCGGTGTCATGCAGTCGATAGAGATGCAAGTGCTTGAACCACATAGCCAGTCCTGGGCGAAAAAAGGAGGCCTATTATGGCCAAAGGCAGCGACGGGTACCAGCGCGCGGGTGGCATATCGATCGTTTCAAACTTATGTTTGATTGCCACCGTTCGGGACCCTAGACTCGAGGTCGGCGTCACGATCACAACCCAAGGAGTCCCCGATGACCGCTCCCCTGACCCATACCCGGCTTCGCGTTCGCGGCTACCACCTGGATGGCTATGGTCACGTCAACAATGCCCGCTACCTGGAGTTCCTCGAGGAGGGCCGCTGGGCCTACTTCGACGAGCGTCCCGAGGTGGCGCGGTGGTTCGCCCCGGGGGAGGTGGCCCTGGTGGCGGTCAACCTGAATATCGATTACCGCCGGGCGGCGGTGGCCGGTGATGACCTGGAGGTGCAGACGGCTCTGGCGGCCCTGGGCGGGCGCAGCGCCAGGATGCGTCAGCGTATCCTGCGTCGCGGCGATGGCGACGTGGTGGCCGATGCGACCCTGACCTTCGTGCTGCTGGATGTCGCCAGCCAGCAGGCACTGCCCATCGAGGGGGCGCTGCGCGAGGCCCTGGCGCCGCTGGTGGTCGATCTCGATACCCTAGCCTGACCTAAAACAGTTGTTCTGGCGCTCCGTCAAGGTGTGGCTGAGGGGCGCTGGGGGCAGGCCGGAGCAAAGCGTCTTTTTCAAGGACGAAAAAGCCGAGCGCCCAGGGAGGGGTTCACAGCGTCTTTGCGCGGGGCCGGCCTTCCGGAGCGCCTGCCCGCAGGGTAGCCCCGGGCCTCTATAGAGAAGAACGCTAATGCGATAGCCCCGTGTGTCCCCGCCGCCCCGCTGCCCTTGAGGGTGGGGCGGTGGTATACTCCGCCCTTGCTGTCACGACGCTAACGCCGTCGCGCCAATCTGTCGCAGTACAAGGATTCGACGACCCATGGGTGAGATCGCCAGAGAGATTCTGCCAGTCAATATCGAGGACGAGCTGAAGCAGTCGTACCTCGATTACGCCATGAGCGTGATCATCGGCCGGGCGTTGCCGGACGTGCGCGATGGCCTCAAGCCGGTGCACCGCCGCGTCTTGTTCGCCATGAACGAGCTCGGCAACGACTGGAACAAGGCCTACAAGAAGTCTGCCCGTGTGGTCGGCGACGTCATCGGTAAGTATCACCCCCATGGGGATAGCGCCGTCTATGACACCATCGTGCGCATGGCCCAGGACTTCTCCATGCGCCATGTGCTGGTGGATGGTCAGGGCAACTTCGGCTCCATCGACGGCGACAGCGCCGCCGCCATGCGTTACACCGAGGTGCGCATGGCGCGCCTGGCCCACGAGCTGCTGGCCGACCTCGAGAAGGACACCGTCGACTGGGTCGACAACTACGACGGCACCGAGCGTATCCCCGAGGTGCTGCCCACCAAGGTGCCCAACCTGCTGGTTAATGGCTCCTCCGGCATCGCCGTGGGCATGGCCACCAATATTCCGCCCCATAACATGGGCGAAGTCATCGACGCCTGCCTGGCGTTGATCGACGACTATACCCTCAGCGTCGATGACCTGATGGAGTACATCCCCGGCCCCGACTTCCCCACCGGCGCCATCATCAATGGCCGCGCCGGCATCCTCGAGGCCTATCGCACCGGTCGCGGGCGCATCTATGTTCGCGCCCGCCACACCATCGAGCACGACGACAAGAGCGGCCGCGACCATATCATCGTCACCGAACTGCCCTACCAGGTGAACAAGGCGCGGCTGATCGAGAAGATCGCCGAGCTGGTCAAGGACAAGAAGATCGAGGGCATCGCCGAGCTGCGCGACGAGTCCGACAAGGACGGCCTGCGGGTGGTGATCGAGGTCAAGCGCGGCGAATCCGGCGAGGTGGTGGTCAACAACCTCTTCGCCCAGACCCAGCTGCAGAACGTCTTCGGCATCAATATGGTGGCCCTGGAGGACGGTCAGCCGAAGATCCTCAACCTCAAGGAGATCCTCGAGGCCTTTATTCGCCATCGCCGCGAGGTGGTCACCCGGCGCACCCTCTTCGAGCTGAAGAAGGCCCGGGAGCGTGGCCATATCCTCGAGGGCCTGGCCGTGGCCATCTCCAATATCGACGAGGTGATCGAGCTGATCAAGGCTTCGCCGAGCGCCGCCGAGGCCAAGGAGAAGCTGCTCGACAAGACCTGGCAGCCGGGGCAGGTGACCGCCATGCTGGAGCGTGCCGGGGCCACCTCCTGCAAGCCGGAGGAGCTCGGCGAGGGCTTCGGCCTGAGCCCCTCCGGCGGCGAGTACCGCCTCTCGCCGGGCCAGGCCCAGGCGATCCTCGAGCTGCGCCTGCATCGCCTCACCGGCCTGGAGACCGAGAAGCTCCTGGACGAGTACCTGAGCATCCTCGAGAAGATCGCCGAGCTGACGGCGATCCTCGCCTCCAGCGAACGCCTGCTGGAGGTGATCCGCGAGGAGCTGGTCGCGGTGCGCGAGCAGTTCGCCGACGCGCGCCGCACCGAGATCCAGGCCAGCCACCTGGACCTGTCCATCGAGGACCTGATCGCCGAGGAAGACATGGTGGTCACCGTGTCCCGCTCCGGGTACGCCAAGACCCAGCCGCTCTCCGACTACCAGGCCCAGCGCCGCGGCGGCCGCGGCAAGTCCGCCACCGCCATGAAGGACGAGGACGTCATCGAGCACCTGCTGGTGGCCTCCACCCATGACACCGTGCTGCTGTTCTCCAATCGCGGCAAGGTCTACTGGCTCAAGGTCTACGAGATGCCGGCGGCGAGTCGCGGCTCCCGGGGCAAGCCGCTGGTCAATATGCTGCCGCTGGAGGAGGGCGAGTCGATCAACGCCATCCTGCCGGTGCGCGACTACGACCCGGAGAGCTATATCTTCTTCGCCACCGCCAAGGGTACGGTGAAGCGCACCAGCCTCGAGCAGTTCTCGCGGCCGCGCAGCGTCGGCCTGATCGCCATCGACCTGGAAGAGGGCGACCGCCTGGTGGGCGCCGCCATCACCTCCGGCAGCGACCATGCCATGCTGCTCTCCTCCAACGGCAAGGCGATTCGCTTCGAGGAGACCGCGGTGCGTGCCATGGGCCGCACCGCCCGCGGCGTGCGCGGCATGCGCCTCGTCGAGGGCGCCGAGGTGATCAGCCTGATCATCCCGCAGAGTCAGCAGATCGATGCCGAGGCGGATAACGACGCCGATGCCGAGGAGGGCGCCGAGCTCGCCTCCGTCAATGGCAATGGTGGCCAGATCACTATCCTGACCGCCTCCGAGAACGGCTACGGCAAGCGCACCCGCCTGGAGGAATTCCCGCTGCGCGGTCGCGGCGGCCAGGGCGTGATCGCCATGCAGACCAGCGAACGCAATGGCTCGCTGGTGGCCGCCATGCAGGTCTACTCCGCCGACGAGATGATGCTGATCACCGACCGGGGCACCCTGGTGCGCACCCGGGTCGAGGAGGTCTCCACTAGCTCCCGCAACACCCAGGGGGTGATGCTGATTCGCCTCGGCGAAAGCGAGAAGCTGGTCAAGACGGTGCGGGTGGACGAGCCGGAAGAGCGCGAAACGCCGGCAGAGGATGTCGCGGAGGCGGACGCCGCCGGGCCGAGCGATGAGGCGGCGGGCGCCCCGGAATCCGCGCCATCCGACGACGACTGATACCGTGATGCGGGCCGCCGAGGGTGGCCCGCCTTCGCCTGGTGCCATGCCGGGCTACTAGGGAAATCTGGAAGCCAAACACCGATGACACGCCATTTCAATTTCTGTGCCGGCCCCGCCGCCCTGCCCACCGCCGTGCTGGAGCGGGCCCGCGATGAACTCCTCGACTATCAGGGGCGCGGCCTCTCGGTGATGGAGATGAGTCACCGCAGCGATACCTTCGTGGCGATCGCCGAGGCCGCCGAGCGGGACCTGCGCGAGCTGCTGGCCATCCCCGACAATTATCGGGTGCTCTTCCTGCAGGGTGGCGCCTCCATGCAGTTCGCCATGCTGCCCTATAACCTGTTGGGTCAGGGCGGCACCCCCAATTACCTCTACACCGGCATCTGGGGCAAGAAGGCGATCGCCGAGGCGCGCCACCTGGTCGGCGCGCATATCGCCGCCGAGAGCGGCCCGGGCCTGACCGCGGTGCCGCGCCAGGCGGATATCGCCCTCTCCGAGGACGCCGCCTACCTGCACTACACCGCCAACGAGACCATCGGCGGCCTGGCCTTCGACTACATTCCCGAGGCGCCGGTGCCGGTGGTCTGCGATATGTCCTCCAGCATCCTCGCCGAGCCCCTGGACGTATCGAAATTCGGCGTCATCTATGCCGGCGCCCAGAAGAATATCGGCCCCGCCGGCCTGACCCTGGTGATCGTCCGCGACGACCTGCTGGATCGCGCCCTCCCGCAGACCCCCAGCATGTTCAATTACCGGCTGATGGCCGAGAACGGCTCCATGTACAACACTCCGCCCAGCTATGCCTGGTACCTGGCCGGGCTGGTGTTCCAGTGGTTGAAGCAGGACGTGGGCGGCCTCGAGGCCATGGCCGAGATCAATGCCCGCAAGGCGGCCAAGCTGTATGGGGCCATCGACGCCAGCGACTTCTACTCCAATCCCATCGCCGCGGGCAACCGCTCGATGATGAACGTGCCCTTCGTGCTGGCCGATGACGCCCTCAATGGCGCCTTCCTGGCCGAGGCCGAGGCGGCGGGGCTGCTCAACCTCAAGGGGCATCGCAGCGTGGGCGGCATGCGCGCCAGCCTCTATAACGCCGTGCCCGAGGCGGCGGTGGATGCCCTGGTGAGCTTTATGGCCGACTTCGAACGGCGTCGGGGGTAGGGGCAGGCCCACGGCTTGCCAACGTTGAAGAAAAAATGGGGGCCTGGCTCCCATTGACCAAGAGAGAAGGGAACACCCATGAGTGATACCCCCATCGATCTCGATGCGTTGCGCCAGCGTATCGATAGCCTGGACAGCGATATCCTGCGCCTGATCAGCGAGCGCGCCCAGGCCGCCCAGCAGGTGGCCCAGGTCAAGACCGCCGCGGATCCCAAGGCGGTCTTCTACCGTCCCGAGCGGGAGGCCCAGGTACTGCGGCGCATCATGGAGCTCAACCCGGGGCCCCTGGACAGCGAGGAGATGGCGCGGCTGTTCCGCGAGATCATGTCCGCCTGCCTGGCCCTGGAGCAGCCCGTCAAGGTGGCCTATCTCGGCCCCGAAGGCACCTTTACCCAGCAGGCGGCCCTCAAGCATTTCGGCGACAGCGCCGTCAGCCTGCCCATGGCGGCCATCGACGAGGTGTTCCGCGAGGTCGAGGCGGGCGCCGCCAATTACGGCGTGGTGCCGGTGGAGAACTCCACCGAGGGGGTGATCAACCATACCCTGGACTCCTTCGTCGACTCCTCGATCCGTATCTGCGGCGAGGTGGTGCTGCGTATCCACCACCACCTGCTGGTCTCCAGCACCACCCGCCAGGACAAGGTGAGCCGCATCTACTCCCACCCCCAGTCCTTCGCCCAGTGTCGCAAGTGGCTGGATGCCCACTATCCGGGTGCCGAGCGGGTGCCGGTGGCCTCCAACGCCGAGGCGGCCAAGCTGATCAAGACCGAGTGGCACAGCGCGGCCATCGCCGGCGACATGGCGGCCAAGCTCTATGATCTTGAGAAGATCGCCGAGAAGATCGAGGATCGCCCGGACAACTCCACCCGCTTCCTGGTGATCGGCAACCAGGACGTGCCGCTCTCCGGCGACGACAAGACCTCCATCGTGGTGGCCATGCGCAACCAGCCGGGGGCCCTGCACGACCTGCTGGAGCCCTTCCATCGCCACCAGATCGACCTGACCCGCCTGGAGACCCGCCCGTCCCGCAGCGGCGTGTGGAACTACGTCTTCTTTATCGACTTCAAGGGGCATCGTGACGAGCCCCGGGTCGCCGCGGTGCTGGAGGAGGTGCAGCAGCGCGCCGCCGAGCTCAAGGTGCTGGGCTCCTACCCCGTGGGCGTGCTCTAGGCATGGGGACCCAGGAGGCCGCGCGGCTCGAGGAGCCGCGCCTGCTGATCGTCGGCCTGGGGCTGATCGGCGGCTCCCTGGCCGCCGCCCTCAGGGCCCGCGGCTTTGACGGCGAAATCCTCGCCTGTGACCGCGACGCCGACGAGATCGCCCGGGGCGTGGCCATGGGCATCATCGACGGCGGTGACACCCAGCTCGAGCCTTTGCTGGCCGGCGTCTCCCTGGTGGTGCTGGCGGTGCCGGTGCTGGCCATGGAGTCGGTGCTGTTGGCCCTGGGCCGGGGGCTCGGCGAGCGCCTCGATACGACGCCGATCACCGATGTGGGCAGCAGCAAGGTGGCGATTCGCGATGCCGCTCGGCGCGCCTTCGATCGCCTGCCGCCGTCCCTGGTGCTGGGCCATCCCATCGCCGGTTCCGAGAAGAGCGGGGTGGCGGCGGCCAATCCGGACCTCTATCGCCGCCACAAGGTGATTCTCACCCCCACGGCGGAGACCGCCGCCGGGGCCGTCGCCCGGGTGCGCGCCCTGTGGCGCGCCTGCGAGGCCGAGGTGCTGGAGATGCCGGTGGAGCGCCACGACCAGGTGCTCGCCCGCACCAGCCACCTGCCGCACCTGCTGGCCTTCTCGCTGGTGGATACCCTGGCCCGCCAGGACGAGCGCCTGGAGATCTTCCGCTACGCCGCCGGCGGCTTTCGCGACTTTACCCGTATCGCTGGCAGTGACCCGGTGATGTGGCGCGATATCTTCACCGCCAACCGCACGGCGGTGCTGGCGGCCCTGGACGACTTCGAGGCGGGCCTGGCGCGGCTGCGCCGGGCGGTGAGCGATGGCGACGGCGATGCCATGCTGGCCACCTTCGACCGGGCCAGCCATGCGCGACACTATTTCGATACTTTGCTGAATCAGACCAGGTACTACCCGACCATGGAACACAACAACGTACGCTACCGGGTCGCCCCCGGTGGTCAGGTCGCCGGGCGCATCCGCGTCCCCGGCGACAAGTCGATCTCCCACCGTTCGATCATGCTCGGCGCCCTGGCCGAGGGGGTCACCGAGGTAAAGGGCTTCCTCGAGGGCGAGGACAGCCTGGCCACCCTGCAGGCCTTCCGCGAGATGGGCGTGGCCATCGAGGGTCCCCATCAGGGTCGGGTGACCATCCACGGGGTGGGCATGCACGGCCTCAAGGCGCCGGCGGGGCCCCTCTACGTGGGTAACTCCGGCACCGCCATGCGGCTGTTCGCCGGGCTGCTGGCCGGTCAGGCCTTCGACAGCGAGCTGACCGGCGATGCCTCCCTCACCAAGCGCCCCATGGGCCGGGTGGCCGATCCGTTGCGCCTGATGGGCGCCGAGATCGACACCGCCGAGGGCGGGCGGCCGCCGCTGCGCATTCATGGCGGCAAGGCGCTCAAGGGCATTACCTACGACATGCCCATGGCCAGCGCCCAGGTGAAGTCCTGCCTGCTGCTCGCCGGCCTCTATGCCGAGGGCGAGACCCGGGTGCGCGAGCCGGCACCGACCCGCGACCATACCGAGCGCATGCTCAACGGCTTCGGCTATGCGGTCGAGCGGGACGGCGACACCTGCTGGCTCAGCGGCGGCGGCAAGCTCGGTGCCGGCCCCATCGACGTGCCCTCGGATATCTCTTCGGCCACCTTCTTCCTGGTGGCGGCGGCCATCACTCCGGGCTCGGACCTGTTCCTCGAGCACGTGGGCATCAACCCGACCCGGGTCGGCGTGATCAATATCCTGACGCTGATGGGGGCCGATCTCGAGCTCTCCAATCAGCGCGAGGTGGGCGGCGAGCCGGTGGCGGACATCCGCGTGCGCTACGCGCCCCTCAAGGGTATCGATATTCCCGTGGAGCAGGTGCCGCTGGCCATCGACGAGTTCCCGGCGCTGTTTATCGCCGCCGCCAATGCCGAAGGCATCACGCGGCTGCGCGGCGCCGAGGAGCTACGGGTCAAGGAGTCCGACCGCATCCAGGCCATGGCCGATGGCCTGGCGGTGCTGGGGGTCGAGCATACCGTGGTTACCGACGGCATCGATATCGTCGGCGGCAAGCCCGAGGGGGCCAACTACGGCGGCGGACGCATCGACAGCCTGGGCGATCACCGCATCGCCATGGCCTTCACCGTGGCGGGGCTGCGCGCCAGCGCGCCCATCGAGATCGATGACTGCGCCAACGTGGCCACCTCCTTCCCCGGCTTCGTCGAGCTGGCCGGCCGGGTCGGCCTGCGAGTGGACGAGGAGGGCGCATGACGGCCCCGGTCCTGACCATCGACGGCCCCGGCGGCGCCGGCAAGGGCACCATCAGCCGCTTGATCGCCGAGCGCCTGGGTTGGCACCTGCTCGACTCCGGCGCCCTGTACCGCATCACCGCCCTGGCGGCGCTGCGTCGTGAGCAGGCCCTGGACGACGAGGCGGCCCTGGCGGCCCTGGCCGCCGGCCTCGACGTCAGCTTCCTGCCCGGCGACAGCGGCGTGCGGGTGATCCTCGACGGCGACGAGGTGAGCGGCGAGATCCGCACCGAAACGGTGGGCGATGCGGCCTCCCGGGTGGCGGCACTGCCGCGGGTCCGCGAGGCGCTGCTCCAGCGCCAGCGGGACTTCCGCCAGGCTCCCGGCCTGGTGGCGGATGGCCGCGACATGGGCACGGTGGTGTTTCTCGATGCCCCGCTCAAGGTCTTCCTCACCGCCTCGGCGGAGGAGCGTGCCCAGCGCCGCTACCGCCAGTTGCGGGAGGCCGGCCTGAGTGCTAATCTTACGAGTCTTTTGAAGGAAATTCAGGCACGCGATGCGCGCGATACGCAGCGCAGCGTGGCACCGCTCAAGCCGGCAGATGATGCCATCACGCTTGACACCACGCGCCTGACGATACCGGAAGTGGTGGATCGGCTGATCGAGCTGCTGGCCCAACGGGGCCTGGCGCCGAACGCCTGACGATCCCTTGCGGCCCCCCGATGTGATGTCATGGCATGGTCAGGCAGGCAAGACGGTAAGCCTGGCCAGGTCCAACCAGCGCTAACATCCCCGGGGGATCTTGGTAGTAGGCCCGCACTCGCTGGTGGTGCGGAGAGGGCGGTAACCCCGCTAACCCGTTGATCACGTAGGAACATCATGAGCGAAAGCTTTGCCGAACTGTTTGAACAGTCACTCCAGGACATCAACATGGAGCCGGGCGCCATCGTCCTGGCTTCCGTCGTCGACATCGAAGGTGACTGGATCACCGTCAATGCCGGCCTGAAGTCCGAAGGTCAGATTCCCGCCGCGCAGTTCCGCGACGAGAATGGCGAACTGACCATCGCCATCGGCGACGAAGTCAAGGTCGCCCTGGAAGCCGTCGAGGATGGCTTCGGCGAAACCCGCCTGTCCCGCGAGAAGGCCAAGCGTGCCGAAGCGTGGAAGGAGCTGGAAGCCGCCTTCGAGAAGGACGAGATCGTCAAGGGCGTGATCAACGGCAAGGTCAAGGGTGGTTTCACCGTCGACGTCGCCTCCATCCGCGCCTTCCTGCCGGGTTCCCTGGTCGACGTTCGTCCGGTGCGCGATACCGCTCACCTGGAGAACAAAGAGCTCGACTTCAAGGTCATCAAGCTCGACCCGAAGCGCAACAACGTCGTCGTGTCTCGTCGTGCCGTCCTCGAAGCCGAGAACAGCGCCGAGCGTGAAGCCCTGCTCGCCACCCTCCAGGAAGGCCAGCAGATCAAGGGTATCGTCAAGAACCTCACCGACTATGGTGCCTTCGTGGACCTGGGTGGCGTCGACGGCCTGCTGCACATCACCGACATGGCCTGGAAGCGCATCAAGCATCCGTCCGAGATCGTTGCCGTGGGCGACGAGATCAACGTCAAGGTGCTGAAGTTCGACCGCGAGCGCAACCGCGTCTCCCTGGGCCTCAAGCAGCTGGGCGAAGATCCCTGGGTCAACATCAAGGATCGTTACCCGGAGAACACCAAGGTCACCGCCCGCGTCACCAACCTCACCGACTACGGCTGCTTCGCCGAGCTGGAAGAGGGCGTCGAGGGTCTGGTTCACGTCTCCGAAATGGACTGGACCAACAAGAACATCCACCCGTCCAAGGTCGTCAACATCGGCGACGAAGTGGATGTCATGGTGCTGGATATCGACGAGGAGCGTCGTCGTATCTCCCTGGGTATCAAGCAGTGCACCACCAACCCGTGGGAAGACTTCAGCGGCCGTTACAACAAGGGCGACCGCGTGGCCGGTACCATCAAGTCGATCACCGACTTCGGTATCTTCATCGGCCTGGAAGGCGGCATCGATGGTCTGGTGCACCTCTCCGACATCTCCTGGACCGAGTCCGGTGAAGAGGCCGTGCGCTCCTTCAAGAAGGGCGACGAGGCCGAGGCCGTGATCCTCTCCATCGATCCGGAGCGCGAGCGCATCTCCCTGGGCATCAAGCAGCTGGATACCGATCCGGTCGCCGAGTTCCTGGCGGTCAACGACAAGGGCTCCATCGTCACCGGCCGCGTGGTCGAGGTCGATGCCAAGGAAGCCCAGGTCGAGCTGGCCACCGACGTGGTGGCGGTGCTCAAGGCCTCCGAGATCAGCGCCGATCGCGTCGAGGATGCCCGCAACGCCCTGAGCGAGGGTGACAGCGTCGAGGCCCGTATCATCGGTGTCGACCGCAAGAACCGTCAGATCAACCTGTCCATCAAGGCCAAGGATCAGGAAGATACTCGCCAGAACCTCAAGAAGCTGCGCGAGCAGGATGTCGACGCGGGTGGTCCGACCACCATCGGCGACCTGATCAAGCAGCAGATGGGTCAGGACTAAGCCCTAGCGCTTGTTCCAGCCATTCTGGCTTGACGAAACGCCGCCCCTCGGGGCGGCGTTTTCGTGTCTGAGCGGTTGATACTCATCAAAGCGCCGCCGTCCCGGGTATTCCATACTTCAGCGAATCACCGAGGAGGCGCATCATGCGGCAACCCCTGGAGGCGGCACGGGTCTATCGGACCTGCCCGGAGTCGCGGTTCGAGTTTCGTTCCACCGCGGAGCTGGTTCCCCTGGATCCCCTGAGCGGGCATGGTCGCGCCAGCGAGGCCCTGGATTTCGGGACGGCCATGCGTCCGCGGGGGTTCAACCTCTTCGTGCTGGGGGAGGCGGAGCACCTGGCTCACCAGCTGGTGCTGCCCTACCTGCAGGCCCGCTCGGCGCGGGGTGAGGTGCCGCCGGACTGCTGCTACCTGCATAACTTCGATGACCCCTCCGCACCCCGCCGGCTGTGCCTGCCGGCGGGCATGGGTCGGGTATTGCGCGGCGATATCGAGCAACTGGTGGAGGAGCTGCGGGTGGCGATACCGGCCATCTTCGACAGCGACGAGTACCAGAATCGCCTCCAGGAGCTGAAGCAGGCGATGAGCGAGCGCCAGCGTGACCTGATCGAGGCGGTGCGTCGCGAGGCCAGGGAGCACGATATCGTGCTGCTCTCCACGCCCAATGGCTTCAGCCTGGCCCCCGCCGCGGGCGACGGCATGATGAGTCCCGAGGCCTACGAGAAGCTGCCCAAGGACGACCGCGAGCGCCTCGAGGGCACGGTGGAGATCCTGCAGCGCAAGCTGCAGCAGGCGATCCGCCAGATGCCGCGCCTGGCCAGCGAGCTGCGCCAGCAGATCCAGACCCTGAATGAGGAGATGCTGCAGTCGGTGATCGCCGCGCCCCTGGAGGAGCTGGAGGAGCGCTACCGGGAGCAGGAGGGGGTGGTCGCGCACTTTGCCGCCATTCGCGAGGCGCTGTTGCTGCACCTGGAGGCCTTCCTGGCGGAGGACCCGGAGATTCCTCCCGAGGCGATCTTCAGCCGCTGCCAGCTCAATCTGCTGGTCGACAACGGCCCCTGCGAGGGGGCGCCGGTGGTACAGCTGGACCTGCCCAGCCACCAGCACCTGGTGGGGCGCATCGAACACCATGTGCACCAGGGCACCCTGCTGACCGATTTCTCGTTGATCCGTGCCGGCGCCCTGCACCGGGCCAACGGCGGCTACCTGGTGCTGGATGCCCGGGCCCTGCTCCAGCAGCCGGGCGCCTGGGAGACCCTCAAGCGGGCGCTGCGTGCCGGCGAGATTCGCACCGAGTCCCTGGAGCAGGCCTATGGCCTGATCAGCACCGTGACCCTGGAGCCGGAGCCCATCCCGCTGGAGGTCAAGGTGGTGCTGTGCGGTGAGCGCCACTTCTACTACCTGCTCAGCGAGCACGACCCGGAGTTCCTGGAGCTGTTCAAGGTGCAGGCGGATCTCGACGACGAGTTGTCCTGGGGCGATGATTCCCTGGACGCGTATGCGCGGCTGATCGCCACGTTGGCGCAGGAGGCCGAACTGGCCCCCCTGGCCCCTTCCGGGGTGGCGGCGGTGATCGAGCGTGCCGCGCGGCTGACCGGTGATCAGCAGCGGCTGATGGTCCAGGTGCGCCCTCTCAATGATCTGCTCGCCGAGGCCGCCCACTGGGCCGGCGAGGCTCCCCTGATCACGCGCGAGCATGTGGAGCAGGCGGTAATCCAGCAGCGGCGTCGTGCCGGGCGCGTCTACGAGCTGAGCCAGCAGCGAATTCATCGCGGCACCGTGATGATCGCCACCGACGGCGCGGTGGTCGGCCAGGTCAATGGTCTCTCGGTAGTGCAACTGGGCGGTTACGCCTTCGGTCAGCCCAGCCGTATCACCGCCACGGCGCGCCCCGGGCCGGGGCAGGTGGTGGACATCGAGCGGGAGGCGAAGCTCGGCGGGCGCATCCACACCAAGGCGGTGATGATCCTCTCCCGCTGGCTGGCCAACCGCTATGCTCCGCGGGGTGCCTTGTCGCTCTCGGCGAGCCTCGCCTTCGAGCAGTCCTATGGCGGCATCGAGGGCGACAGCGCCTCGGTGGCCGAGGCCTGCGTGCTGGTCTCGGCCATCGCCCGGGTGCCCCTGGCCCAGTCCCTGGCCGTCACCGGCTCCATCAATCAGCATGGCGAGGTGCAGGCGGTGGGCGGCGTCAACGAGAAGGTGGAGGGCTTCTTCGCGGTGTGTCGGGAGGCGGGGCTGGCGGGGCAGGGGGTGATCCTGCCGGCGGCCAATGTGCCTAACCTGATGCTCGACGCCGAGGTGCGCCAGGCGCTAGCCGAGGGGCGCTTCTTCGTCTATGCCGTGACTCATCTGGACGAGGCCCTGGAATTGCTGACCGGCCTGGAGCCCGGGGAGCCCGATGCCGAAGGGGCCTTCCCCCAGGCGAGCCTCAATGCCCGGGTGGTGGCGCGGCTCGACGACTTCCGTCGCGCCCTGAAGCGTCATGACGAGGAGGGCGGGGGCGGCGGCGAGGCGTCCGGCGATGAGGGGCCTGGCCATGAAGACTGAGGCGCCGTTGCGCGTGGTGGCGCTGCTCGATGCCTCTCCGTCGAGCCTGGCGGCCCTGACGGCGGCGGTGGTTCTGGCCGCGAGTCGCGACGCCGAACTGCTGGCCCTCTATGTGGAGGAGCCGGAGCTGGCCCAGTGTGCGGCCCTGCCCTTTACCCGGGAGGTGGGGGCGAGTTCCGGGGCGATTCGCCCCTTCTCGCTGGTCGATATGGCGCGTGGCCAGGCCTGCCGCCTGGCGAGGATTCGCGAGGCCCTGCGCCGGGCCCTGGGCGAGCGCGAGCTGACGCATTCCCTGGAGATAGGGCGCGGCTCGGTGGTGGCGGAGGTGCTGCGCCTGGCCCGGGCCGCCGATCTGCTGGTGCTGGGGCGGGCCGGGCTCTCGGCGCGCTGGGGGCGCCCGCTGGGCTCGACCTGTCGCCGGCTGCTGCTGGAGGCTCCCTGTGCGGTGCTGATCTGGGACGAGGCCCTGGTCATGGCGCCGGGGGCCCTGCGGGTCCTGGGAGCGCCGGCACCGAGTGCCCTGCTCGATTGGCTGCTGGCCGGCCCGCTGTTCGACCGTGTCGAGGCGCTTGGCCCGGTGCCCGCCAGGGAGCTGGCCCTCCGCCTGGCCGGGGAGCGCCGGGGGGGGGTGTTGCTGCGGCGCCGGCAACTGGCCGCATTGCTGGCGGAGGAGCCGGACTGGCTGGCGCCGATTCGCCTGCCGGTGCTGGTGATTCCCTGAGTCAGGCGTCCCGATAGCGGTAGATGCGCAGGCTGGGCAGAAGGGGCTCGCTCTCTCTAGGGTGAGAGGCGGAGCGGCCGGGGATCAGCGATAGCGGTAGATGCGCAGGCTGGGCAGGAAGGGCTCGCTTTCCAGGCGGGCATCGCTGCGCAAGGCCCGGGTGCGGCTGGCAGGGGGCGAGGCCGGCGGAATATTGTGATCCGGCAGGCGGCCGTCGGGGCTGGGCACGAAGAGCGGCAGGGCCACGTTCACGGCCCGGCGGCCGCGACCATCCGGGAGTGGCTCGCGATAGAAGAGGTTGGCGCGCATCAACGGTGCCTGGTCCTGGACCCGGGCCAGGGGTTCGCCGTCGGGGATGCCGGCCAGTTGGCGCTGTTGGATGCGCACATGGGGCGCCTCCTGGTCGAGGTCGAGCAGCAGCTCCTGCGCCTCGCGTACCGTCAGCCGCTTGATGGAACGCCCGCTGCGATACCAGGCCAGGCGCACCCGGGCCAGGGGCGCCTCGGCCAGAGGGATGGCCCGCCAGCACTGCTTCAGGTGCAGTCGCGCCAGGCCCTGGCCGCGCAGGTGATCATGCAGGGCCGGGTGGCGGAAGGGCAGGACCGCCTTGAGTTCGGGGATCAGGTCGGCGGCGTCGGCGCGGATCCGGCGCAGCAGGGCGGCGAAGTCCGCCTTGGCGGCATTGGCCTCCCGCACGCGGCATAGCAGCGCCTCGTCGGCGGCCACCAGGCCCACGTGGCTGCGGGTGGCGCGGCCATCCTGGCCATCCTGGTACCAGAAGTCGAGCAGGGCGCGGCGCAGCCAGTCGGCGCCGGCATCCTCTCGATCCATGGCCCAGGTCGCACCGGGGGCCTGGGCATGCGTCGATACCAGCGCCTCGAGGCGCTCGATCAGCCGATCGAAGGCCGCCTCGAGCTCGGCCAGTAGCCGGTACTCTGGAGTGATCGGGGCGGGGGCCATCAGGGCTCCAGGCCGGCGTCACGCTCGGCGCGCAGCACCATCTCGTCGATCTCGGTCTCGTCCATGGCGGGTTCGCCGGCGATGCGATGGCTGCCGTCGGCCCAGGCGCCCAGGTCGATCAGCTTGCAGCGCTCGCTGCAGAAGGGACGGTGAGCATTGGCCTCGCTCCAGGCCACCTTCTTGTGGCAGGTGGGGCAGGGCACTTCCAGGGGGGCGGTCTGGCTCATGGGGAAATACTCCGATCTTGCGGGGGGCGGCTCAGCGACGGGCCTCGGCCAGCCGGCGAAAGCGGCGGTCCAGGGCTTCGACCTGGCGGGTCAGGGCCGCCTCGTCACCGCTATTGTCGATGATATCGTCGGCCCGGGCCAGGCGGGCCCGGCGATCCAGTTGGGCGGCGATAATGGCCCGGGCCTGGGTCTCGTCGACGCCGTCGCGGCTGGCGGTGCGGCGGACCTGCTCCGCCTCCGGGACGTCGATCACCAGGACGCGGTCCACCAGGGTCGCCTGCCCCGACTCGAGGAGCAGCGGCGAGACCAGCAGGTGATAGGGGGCGGAGCCGGCGGCCATCGCCGCCAGGCGCGCCTCCAGGCGCTCGCGGATGCGCGGATGGGTCTGGGACTCCAGCCAGCGGCGCTCCTCGGGGTCGGCGAAGACGATCTCGCGCAGGGCCCGGCGATTCAGCCCGCCGGCGTCGTCCAGCACCCGCGCGCCGTAGCGCTCGGCGATGGCGGCCAGGGCCGGCTCACCGGGCTCCACCACTTCCCGGGCGATATCGTCGGCATCCACCCAGGGAATACCGAGTGCGGCGAAGGCCCGGGCCACGGTGGACTTGCCGGAGGCGATACCGCCGGTGACGCCGATGGTCAGGCTCATTAGGCGCTCCTTGGGGGCACGACAGCCCGGTTAAAGTCCGGTCAGGCCCCGATAGAAGGCCAGCAGCGGGGCGCCGAACAGCAGCGCCACCCAGCCGGCCAGGGCCAGGAAGGGGCCGAAGGGCATGGGCGCGCCGCGCAGCCGCGGCAGGGCCAGTTGCACGGCGATGCCGATGATGGCACCGATGCCGGCGGAGAGGATCAGCAGCAGCGGCAGGAACTGCCAGCCCAGCCAGGCGCCCAGCGCCGCCAGCAGCTTGAAGTCCCCATAGCCCATGCCTTCCTTGCCGGTGGCCAGCTTGAACAGCCAGTAGAAGCCCCACAGCGACAGGTAGCCGGCCATGGCGCCGACCACCGCGCTGGAGAGCATCAGCGGCTGGAACAGCAACTGGTAGAGCAGCCCCGCCCAGAGCAGCGGCAGGGTGATCGCGTCGGGGAGCAGCTGGGTGCGGAAGTCGATGGCGGCCAGGGCCAGCAGCGCCAGGCAGGCGCCGAGCAGGAACAGCGCCGCCAGATCGGCGCCATGCAGGATCACCACCGCCAGGGCCAGGGCCCCCCCGGCCAGCTCCACCAGCGGATACTGGGGGCTGATGCGCATGCCGCAGTCGGCACAGCGCCCGCGCCGCTTCAGGTAGCCCAGCAGGGGGATGTTGTCATGCCAGGCGATGGCGGCGTCGCAGCCGGGGCAGCGGGAGGCGGGACGGGCCAGGCCGAGGCGTTCGCCGGCCTCGGGCTCAAGCTCCAGGGCCTCCCGGGCCTCGGCCCGCCAGCCCTGCATCAGCATCACCGGCAGGCGGGCGATCACCACATTGAGGAAACTGCCCAGGCAGAGCCCCAGTACCGCCGCCAGGGGCCATAGCAGGCTGGGGGGAAGCTCGGCGAG
The DNA here is from genome assembly GCF_023708045.1 of Halomonas sp. NCCP-2165. Lineage (NCBI taxonomy): Bacteria > Pseudomonadati > Pseudomonadota > Gammaproteobacteria > Oceanospirillales > Halomonadaceae > Halomonas > Halomonas sp. NCCP-2165. The sequence goes on along the minus strand of NZ_BRCY01000011.1, from coordinate 36,161 downwards.
CATGGCGGGGCTCCTGAGGGTCGCTAGTCGATCAGAGGGTGAAGTCGGGCAGGCGGCGCTCGACCTTGGCCAGCTTCAGCTTGGCCACCTTGGGCAGACCGTTGTCGAAGGGCGGGAAGTCTTCGCCCTGGATCAGCGGCGACAGGTAGCGGCGGCACGCCTCGGTGATGCCGAAGCCATCCTCGCGGATAAACTCCTTGGGCATGAACTTCTCGCGGTTGGCGATCTCGGCCAGGGGCGCGGCTTCGATGGCCCACTCATAGGGTGCCTCGGAGACGCGCTTGATGGCGGGCATCATGGCGTTCTTGCCGGCCAGGGCCAGCTCCACGGCATGCTTGCCCACCGCATAGGCCTGGTCCACATCGGTCTTGGAGGCCAGGTGGCGGGCGGCGCGCTGCAGGTAGTCGGCGACGGCCCAGTGGTACTTGTAGCCGAGGTCCTGCTTGATCATGCCGGCCAGGGTCGGCGCCACGCCACCCAGCTGGCGGTGGCCGAAGGCGTCGGTGTTGCCGGAGTCGGCGAGGAAGGTGCCGTCGCCGTAGTGGGCGCCCTCGGAGACCACGATCACGCAGTAACCGTACTTGCGCACCGCCTCGTCGACGCGAGCCATCACGGCTTCCCGGTCGAAGGCCACCTCGGGGAAGATCACCAGGTGGGGCGGCTCGCCCTCGCCCTCGCCGGCCAGGGCGCCGGCGGCGGCGATCCAGCCGGCGTGGCGACCCATCACCTCGAGGACGAACACCTTGGTGGAGGTGGCGCACATGGAGGCGATATCCAGCGCCGCTTCCCGGGTGGAGGTGGCGATATACTTGGCCACGCTGCCGAAGCCGGGGGAGTTGTCGGTGATCGGCAGGTCGTTGTCCACGGTCTTGGGCACGTGGATGGCGGTCAGCGGGTAGCCGAGCTTCTCGGAGAGCTGGGAGACCTTGAGGCAGGTGTCGGCGCTGTCACCGCCGCCGTTGTAGAAGAAGTAGCGGATATCGTGGGCCTTGAAGACCTCGATCAGGCGCTCGTACTGGGCGCGGTGGGTCTCGATATCCTTGAGCTTGTAGCGGCAGGAGCCGAAGGCGCCGCCGGGGGTATGGCGCAGCGCCGCGATGGCCTCGTCGGACTCCTGGGACACGTCGATCAGGTCCTCGGTGAGGGCGCCGATAATGCCGTTGTGTCCGGCGTAGACCTTGCCGATGCGGTCGTCGTGGCGGCGGCAGGCCTCGATCACGCCGCAGGCGCTGGCGTTGATAACGGCGGTGACGCCACCGGACTGGGCATAGAAGGCGTTGTGCGTGGCCATGGGGGCAGCTTCGCTCCTGGATTTCTGATCGTCATAGGGGGGGTAAAGTCGGTGGCCTATCTTAGTCGAAAGTGGCGTTGGCTGCACCCGTCGCCGTGTCTGGGCGTTGTCGCTTGAGTGGCTGAGGGGCGCTGGGGGCAGGTCGGAGCAAAGCGTCTTTATCATGGACGATAAAGTCGAGCTTCCAGGGAGGGATTCACAGCGTCTTTGCGCGGGGCCGGCCTTCCGGAGTGCCTGCCCCCAGAAAAGCCTCGACTCGCCCATGGACAATCGCGGCTCGCTGGTGGCGATTTCGGGCCCATGCTAGTCTCCCGCCATCGTCAAGGAGGCTCGGGATGCATCTGCATATCATCGGAATCTGTGGCACCTTCATGGGCAGTCTGGCCCTGCTGGCGCGGGAACTGGGGCATACGGTCAGCGGCTCCGACGCCAACGTCTATCCGCCCATGAGCACTCAGCTCGCGGCGGCGGGAATCACCCTGCAGGAGGGCTACGCGGAAGCGAACCTTTCGCCGGCGCCGGACCTGGTGGTGATCGGCAACGCCCTGTCCCGAGGCAATCCGGAGGTGGAGGCGGTGCTGAATGCCGGCCTGGCCTATGTCTCCGGCCCCCAGTGGCTGGCCGAGCATGTCCTGCCGGGGCGGCGGGTGATCGCCGTGGCGGGCACCCACGGCAAGACCACCACGGCGAGCCTGACCGCCTGGCTCTTGGAGAGCGCCGGCTTGTCGCCGGGCTTTCTGATCGGCGGGGTGCCGCGCAATTTCGGCGTCTCGGCGCGCCTGGGCGACCCCGGGGCGCCCTTCGTGGTGGAGGCCGACGAGTACGACACCGCCTTCTTCGACAAGCGCTCCAAGTTCGTTCACTACCGCCCCGAGATCGCCGTGCTGGGCAACCTGGAGTACGACCACGCGGATATCTTCCCCGACCTGGCGGCCATCGAGCGGCAGTTCCACCACCTGGTGCGTACCGTCCCCGGCAAGGGGCGCCTGCTGGTGGCCGATAACGCCCCGGCCCTGGAGCGGGTGCTGACCCAGGGAGCCTGGAGCCCGGTGGTGCGCTTCGGCGGCGAGGCGGGCAGCGACTGGCAACTCGTGCTCGAGCACCCGGACGCCAGCCGTTTCCGGGTGATTCATGGCGAAGTGGACGCCGTGGTGGAGTGGTCTTTGAGCGGCGAATACAACGCCCGCAACGCCCTGGCGGCCCTGGCCGCCGCCCATGAGTGCGGCCTGGACCTGGCCCGTGGCGCGGCGGCGTTGTCGCGCTTCGAGACCCCGCGGCGGCGCCAGGAGCTGCGCGGCGAGGTGGCCGGTATCCGGGTGATCGACGACTTCGCCCACCATCCCACCGCCATCGCCGCCACCCTGGGCGGGCTCCGGGCCGCCGGCGAGGCCGGGCGCCTGCTGGCGGTGATCGAGCCGCGCTCCAATACCATGCGCCTGGGCAGCCTGCGGACCCGCCTCGGCGACAGCGTGAGCGAGGCCGATGCGGTCTGGTGGTACCAGCCGGCGGGACTCGACTGGTCGCTGGACGAGGTCGTGGCCACCAGCCCGGTGCCGGCGCGCATCGAGGCGGAGATCGAGGGCCTGGTCCATGCCCTGGTGGCCGAGGCGCGCCCCGGCGACCGTATCGTGGTGATGTCCAACGGCGGCTTCGGCGGCATCCACGACAAGCTGCTGGCCGCCCTGGAGGTGGCCCATGGCTGAGGAAGCGTTCGGCTCGCCGGTCACCGTGGCCCTGACCGGGGCCTCCGGTGCCCAGTATGGCCTGCGCCTGATCGAGGCGCTGGTGGCGGCCAACCGGGAGGTCTGGGTGATGATCTCCAAGGCCGCTCACCTGGTGATCAGTACCGAGACCGAGGTGAAGCTGCCGGCCCAGCCCGAGCGCCTGGCCGAGGCGCTGACCGAGCGCTGTGGTGCTCGCCCCGGGCAGATCCGCTGCTTCGCCCGGGAGGACTGGATGGCGCCGGTGGCCTCCGGCTCCGGGGCGCCGTCGGCCATGGTGGTCTGCCCCTGCTCGACGGGCACCCTGTCGGCGGTGGCCACGGGGGCCAGTAACAACCTGATCGAGCGCGCCGCCGATGTGGCCCTCAAGGAGCGTCGCCAACTGATCCTGGTCCCCCGGGAGGCGCCTCTCTCGGCGATTCACCTCGAGCATATGCTCAGCCTGACCCGCCTGGGGGCGGTGATCCTGCCGGCGGCGCCGGGCTTCTACCACCAGCCGAAGACGGTGGAGGACCTGGTCGACTTTATCGTCGCGCGGATCCTCAATCAGTTGGGCATCGAGCACCGCCTAATGCCCCGTTGGGGGGACCCGGCCTCGCCGTGAGCCTGAAGCCATAAGCTTGCAGCTGGAAGAAAAGCCGACCCGGCGGCGACCGGCCGTAGGGGGCGGCTCAGCCAATTGACAGGGAGGTTGTTGCGATGATGGGACTGGCCCAGTTGTCGGTCTTCGTGCCCACGTTTTTCCTGGTCTCGCTGACCCCGGGGCTATGCATGACCCTGGCCATGGTGCTGGGCATGACCCAGGGCGTCAGGCGCACCCTGTGGATGATGGCCGGCGAGCTGCTGGGGGTGGGGCTGGTGGCGGTGGCCGCCGGCGCCGGGGTGGCGACCCTGATGCTGCGTTACCCCGAGGCCTTCGCCCTGTTCAAGTGGCTGGGTGGGGCCTACCTGGCCTACCTGGGGGCGCAGCTATGGCGCTCCCGGGGGCGGCTGGCGATTCCCTCCGCAGAGGTGTCGGTGCCGCGGGCCTCGCGGCGTGAGCTCTTCACCCAGGGGCTGGTCACCGCCGTGGCCAACCCCAAGGGCTGGGCCTTCTTCGTTGCTTTGCTGCCGCCCTTCCTGGATGCCGGCCGTCCCCTGGGGCCGCAGCTGGCGGTGCTGGTGGCGATGATCCTGGCCATCGAGTTCACCTGCCTGCTGCTCTATGCCGGCGGCGGGCGTGGCGCCCGGCGCCTGCTGGGCGAGCGCGGCAAGGTGCGCCTGCTCAATCGCCTGGCGGGGGTGCTGATGGTCGGCGTCGGCGCCTGGCTGGCGCTGGGCTAAGCCGGCCCCCGCGCTGCGACCTTAGCCGCCCGGCTTCGCCGGCGCCGGAAGGGCGGTGCTTCGCGCCTGGAAGCCCGAAGAAACCTCGCCCCCATGGCCCTGCCATGGGGGCGATTCACATTAGGCTGCTATCCAGCTTCCAGCTTCCAGCTTCCAGCTTCCAGCTTCCAGCTTCCAGCTTCCAGCTTCCAGCTTACGTGGCTGGCAGCCAGGCCAGCCTGGCCGCCAGCAAGAATAGCGAGAGGATGACCAGCGCCGGCCAGGGGGCCGGGCTCAGGGGGCGATGGGGAAACCGCTGATAACTCAGGCGCACCAGGGCGCAGGCCACCAGGCCCAGCAGGGCGCCGCCCACCAGGTCGCTGGCCCAGTGCACGCCGATGGCCAGTCGCGACAGAGCCATGGGCACGCAGGCCAGGATCGCCAGCCAGTAGAGCCAGGCACGATGACGGGGCGGCAGCTCCTGGGCGACGAAGGCGGCGGCCAGGCCGAACAGCACCACGGCGGTGGAGGTGTGGGCGCTGGGGTAGGAGAGGGAGCCGCTCAGGTAGTCCGGGGCCTCCGGGCGAGCGCGGCCTCCCAGGTGCTTGAACAGCGTATTGGCCACGGCGATACCACCCAGTCCCAGGCCGAGATGCAGGAAGGCGGAGAGATGCCGGGCCCAGAGCAGCCAGGCCAGCCAGGGCAGGCTTAGCGCCAGGATACCGTAGGCATCGCCGATACGCGCCAGGGCCTGTCCCGTGGTCGTCAGCCAGGGCCACTCCAGGGCGGCGACCAGGGCATGAATCTCGCGGTCCATGGGCAGGGGGCCCTCGGCCTCCAGGACCCAGAGGCTCCACAGGCAGAGTGCCACCAGGCCGAGCATCAGCAGGCTCAGGGAGGCCAGGGGCACCTCGCCCTGGGGACGCGGGGCGCGCAGCCATTGCCAGAGGCGCCGCCGGTTGCCGCCGCCCCGCGCCAAGTGGGCCAGCCAGCGGTAGAGGCGCCCCTCCCGGGCCAACTGGTGGCGCAGCCAGCTGAAGCAGAGCGCCGCGCCGGTCACGATGGCGGCCAGCCATAGCAGCCACTGCTGGGCGCCGGGGGGGACCGCCAGCAACTGTTGCCAGGTGCGCCCGAGTAGGTAGCCGGGCAGCACATAGGCCGGTGCCCAGAGCAGCGCCGAGAGCAGGTTGACCCACAGGAAGGTCCAGGGCGACATGTGCAGGATGCCGGCGATCATCGGCACGATGGGGCGCACCGGCCCCACGAAGCGGGCGAAGAGTACCGACAGGGCGCCGTGGCGGCGAAAGAAACGGGCCCCTCGGGCCAGCCACTCCGGATGGCGGCGAAACGGCCAGAGGCCGGGCACGCGCTCGCGCTGGGCATGGCCGAGGGCGAAGCTCAGGCCATCGCCGATCACGGCACCGAGGAAGGCGACCAGCAGCAGCAGGGCCACCGGCAGCTGCATATGCCCGGCCAGGGAGGCGGCGGCGGTGATCAGGACCACCCCGGGCACGATCAGGCCCACCAGGGCCAGGCTCTCCACCAGGGCGATCGCGCCGACGATCAGCAGCAGCAGGCCGGGGGAGGGGGTGAGCTGGTAGAGCCAGTCGACGAGGTTCATGTGGTCGACTCCCGCAGCAGTCTTCCCTTCAGGCCCAGGCGCTCCTCGAAGGTGGAGAGGCTCTCCTGATCATGGGGCGCGCATAGCGCCACCCGGCAGGAGAGGTCGTCGCCGCCGGGCAGGGCGAGCCGCTCCACGGCGTCCAGCAGGCGCTGGCGCACCATCAGGGCGCCATTCTCGCCGGTGTCCGGCAGCAGTAGCCAGAAGAGATCATCATCCAGGCGCCCCAGCTGGTCCGGCGCCCGACAGCCGTGCTGGGTCACCTCGGCGAAGCGGCGCAGGCACTGGCGGCGGGTCAGCCTGTCGTAGGTATCGCCGGGGCCGTCCAGTTGAGGCAACTGGATCACCAGCACGCTGAGTCGCTGATCGAGGCGCCGGGCGCGGATGAACTCCTGGGCCAGGCGTTCGCGAATGGCGCTGGCGCGCAGCGCATCGCAGTCGTCGTCATGGGGACGGGTGGCCTCCAGCAGGTCGCGTTGGCGGGCCTGCTCGCCGCCGGCCAGGGCGCCCAGCAGGGTCAGCACCAGGTAGGCCATGGCCAGCTCGCCGGCCTGCTCCGGGCTGGCCAGCAGCACCAGCCATAGTCCCCCCAGCAGGATATTGAGCAGGATCGCCGAGCCCGGCGGCAGCACCAGGAAGGCCAGTACCGGCGGCAGGCCGAGCCACAGGCCCGCGCCGCCTTCGAGCTGGGCCACCTCCACGGCGATCAACAGGTAAGCACCGATCAGCACCAGATAGGCCGAGAGGTAGCGCTGCGGGTGATGGCTCAGGCGCAGCAGGGTGGCCCCGGCCAGCAGCAGCGTCAGCAGGGCGGGCAGGGTGATCTGGCCATAGTCGCCCATCAGGTAGTGCCACAGGGCGTATCCGCCCATCAGCACCGAGCCGGCGGCATAGACCAGGGCGAAGAGCCGTGAGGGCCAGAGTTTCTCCTCGCTAGGCATGATCGGTGGCCTCCGATGACGGCAGGGTGACCAGGGCTTGGGTCTGGTCCGCCAGGGCGCGCTCCTCCAGGGGCAGGGTATGGCGACTGCCGAGGTCGATGGCGCGAGCCTTCAGCGGCCAGGGCGGGGCCGCCAGCAGGGCGTCGCGGCGCCGCCGGCCGCTCGCGGCATCACGGCTGATCAGCAGGGTGGCCAGGGTGCGGCGATCGAGCCGGTAGAGGTTCTCGTCCGGCTCCAGGTGGCTGACCAGCCAGCGGGTCAGGGGCCAGCAGTGCCGGGGACGCGCGCGCAGCAGCAGCAGTTCGGCATGATAATCCTTGCGCTCGCAGCGCAGCCGCTCGCGATAGAGGTCGCGCACCAGTTGATCCCGTGACCAGAGGCGGGTGCCGGGCAGCAGGCGTCGCCGCCGGGTGACGCCTTGCCACAGGGGGCGCAGGTAGAGGGCGCGTCCCAGTCCCAGGAGCATCACCGCGGCCAGCAGCAGGCCCGTCAGGAGTCCCTGCTCGGGGATCAGGTCCTGCTGTATCCGCCACCAGCCGAGCGCCGCCAGCCCCCCCTGAAGCGGCAGCAGCCAGGTCGGCTGGGGCAGCATCAGCAGGATCGCCCACAGCCATAGCCAGGCGCCGTAGCGACTCGGCTCCACCCACAGCAGGGCCGCCAACAGGGCGCCGGGGACCAGTTGCCAGGGCAGCAGCGCCGGCCAGCGCAGGCTCTGCTCCTGGAGTAGGCCGGTGGTCAACAGCCACAGGCCGGCCAGCCCCAGCAGGGCGCGCGCACTGGTCTCCTCGGCGAGGCTCGCCTGCCAGCCCAGCAGCAGGGCGCCCCCCACCAGGCCGGCACGAAACAGACGGGCTTTGTACTTGCTATCCATGGTGACTTATATTGGTTCCCTTCTTGCTGATCATCGAAACGTCCCCGCCCCGGTGGACGGTCGTTACCGCGTTCTTTCTTGAGGAGATACCCTACGGCATGTCACGTCACCTCCCCCAGGTCAACGATGTCCCCGCGCTCGACGCCGAGATTACCGATATCGATGCCTATATGACCCAGCTCGGCCAGGCCGCCCGCCAGGCCGCGACCCAGATGCGCCGTGCCACCACCGGGCACAAGAATGCCGCCCTGCAAGCCATCGCGCGGCATCTCGAGGCGGCCCGGGCCGACCTGCTGGCGGCCAATGCCCGCGACCTGGAGCGCGGGCGCGAGAGCGGCCTGGACGCGGCCCTGCTCGATCGCCTGGCCCTCGATGAGGCGCGCCTCGATGCCATGATCGAAGGCCTCGGCCAGGTCGCGGCCCTGCCCGACCCGGTGGGCGAGATCGATGGCCTGCGGGCCCGGCCCAGTGGTATCCAGGTGGGGCAGATGCGCGTTCCCCTGGGGGTGATCGGTATCATCTACGAATCGCGCCCCAACGTCACGGTGGAAGCGGCCAGCCTGTGCCTCAAGTCGGGCAATGCCTGCATCCTGCGCGGTGGCTCCGAGGCCCGCGACAGCAATGCGGCGATCGCCGCCTGCCTGCGCGCCGGCCTCGCCGAGGCCGGCCTGCCGGACGCCGCCGTGCAGGTGGTGGCGACCACCGATCGCGCCGCCGTGGGCCGACTCATCGCCATGCCCGAGTTCGTCGACGTGATCATTCCCCGCGGCGGCAAGTCGCTGATCGAGCGTATTTCCGCCGAGGCCCGGGTGCCGGTGATCAAGCACCTGGATGGTGTCTGCCACGTCTATGTGGATGCCAGTGCCGATCTCGACAAGGCCCTGGCCATCGCCGTCAATGCCAAGACCCAGCGCTACGGCACCTGCAATACCATGGAGACCCTGCTGCTGGATGCCCCCATCGCCGAGGCCCTGCTGCCCAGGCTGGTGGCCGCCTATGCCGAGCATGACGTCGAACTGCGCGGCTGCGCGCGTAGCCGCGCCATCGTCGCCGAGCTGGCGGAGGCCGAGGAGGCGGACTGGGCCGCCGAGTACCTGGCGCCGATCCTGGCGATTCGTGTGGTGGACGGCATCGATGCCGCCATGGCGCATATCGGCCGTTACGGCTCCCACCATACCGATGCCATCGTCACCGAGAATTATGGCCTGGCGCGGCGGTTCCTCGCCGAAGTCGACTCCAGCTCGGTGATGGTCAACGCCTCCACCCGTTTCGCCGACGGCTTCGAGTATGGCCTGGGGGCCGAGATCGGCATCTCCACCGACAAGCTCCATGCTCGCGGCCCGGTGGGCCTGGAAGGGCTGACGACCCGCAAGTACGTGGTGCTGGGGGATGGTCATACCCGTGGTTGAGGAAGGCACGGCCGGCGCCCCGGCGGTGGCCATGCTCGGCGGCACCTTCGACCCGGTGCACCTGGGGCATCTGCGCAGCGCTGTGGAGCTGCGCGAGGTGCTGGGGCTGGATCGCGTGCATATGATTCCGGCCCATGTACCGCCCCATCGCGCCGCCCCCGGCGTCTCCAGTGCCGAGCGCCTGGCCATGCTGCGCCTGGGCATCGGCGAGACGCCGGGGCTGGTCGCCGATGATCGCGAGCTGCGTCGCCAGGGGCCCTCCTACTCGGTGGATACCCTGGCCAGCCTGCGCGCCGAGCTCGGCGCGCGGGCGCGGCTGATCATGGCGGTGGGCCATGACGCCTTCCTGCGCTTGGCCGAGTGGCGGGACCCCGAAGGGCTCTTCGCCCAGGCTCATGTGGTAGTGATCGAGCGCCCCGATCACCAGGCGCCGCTACCGGCGAGGCTCCGGGCCCTGCTGGCCGGCCGCGAGGTCGATTCCGTCGCGGCCCTGATGGCGGCCCCCCGCGGGGGGCTCCTGCGCCTGGCGTTGCCCACCCGACTGGCGATCTCCGCCACCGGAATCCGCCGTCGCCTCGCCGAGGGGCGCCCGGTGCATTACCTGCTGCCCGAGGCGGTACGGCGGCATATCGAATCCCGTGGCCTTTATCGTGGCGTCGGCGCTGCTCCCGGCGGCGAGACGCGATAGAATGGGGTTTTCGACTCCTGCCATGACACGAGGCGCTATGCATATCGATTCCCTGAAGACCCTGGTGGTGGATGCCCTGGAAGAGCTCAAGGCTCAGGACATCACCCTGCTGGACGTCTCCCATCTGACCAGCGTCACCGATCTGATGCTGGTGGCCAGTGGCACCTCCAATCGCCACGTGGCGGCGCTGGCCAATAACGTGGTGGAAAAGGCCAAGGCCGCGGGCCTGCAGCCCCTGGGCACCGAGGGGAGTGCCGGAGACGACTGGGTGCTGGTGGACCTGGGCGACCTGGTGGTGCATGTGATGCTGCCGGAGACCCGTCGTCTGTATGACCTGGAGCGGCTCTGGGCCGACCTGCCCAGCGATGCCGATGAGGGCCGTCGCGGGGGCCTGGCGTGAGGCTCAGGGTGCTGGCGGTGGGGCAGAAGATGCCCGCCTGGGTGGAGGCCGGGGTGGCCGAATACCGCAAGCGCCTGCCCCGGGACTTCGCCCTGGAGATCGTCGAGATCGCCCCGGGCATCCGCGGCAAGAACAGCGACCCGGCCCGCGCCATCGCCCAGGAGGCGGAGCGCATTCGCGAACGACTCAAGGGCAGCGAGCACCTGGTGGCCCTGGAGGTGGGGGGCAAGCCCTGGAGCACCGAGCAACTGGCCGGCGAGGCCGAGGGGTGGCGCCAGGAGGGCCGCGACGTGGCGCTGCTGGTGGGCGGTCCCGACGGCCTGGCGCCGAGCCTGTCGGCGAGTGCCCATCAGCGCTGGTCGCTGTCGCCGCTGACCCTGCCGCACCCGCTGGTGCGCATCCTGCTCGCCGAGCAGCTCTATCGCGCCTGGACCCTGCTGGTCGGCCACCCCTATCACCGTTGAGCGAGTTCATGTCGTCGAGCCTCCTGCATGCGTAAGTCCCGCCAGTTGAAGAACCCGGAACAGGAAGTGCGCATCTTTCGTGGCCGTGCGCTATTGGCGGCCTGCCTGGTGGTGGCGCTGACGGCCGCCTTGATGGGGCGGCTGGTCTATCTGCAGGTGGTGCAGCACGAGGTCTATATCACCCGCTCGGAGAAGAACCGGGTGCGTATCGAGCCGCTGCCACCGACCCGTGGCCTGATCTACGATCGCAACGGGGTGCTGCTGGCGGAGAATCGTCCCACCTATAACCTGACCCTGGTGCGCGAGCGGGTCGAGGACCTGGACGCCACCCTGGCCCTGCTGGTGGAGTTGCTCGAGTTGCCGGACGCGGAGGCCGAGGCGTTTCGCGAGCGCTCTCGGCAGCGTCAGCGGCCCTATCAGCCGGCGCTGTTGATGAGCGACCTCAGCGAGGCGCAGATCGCCCGCCTGGCGGTCAATCGCCACCGTCTGCCCGGCGTCGAGGTGGAGGCGCAACTGCTGCGCTATTACCCGGATGCCGAGATCATGGCCCATGCCCTGGGCTATGTGGGGCGCATCAACGCCGAGGAACTGGAGGACCTGGATGCCGGCAACTACGCCGGGACCCACTTTATCGGCAAGACCGGCGTGGAGCGCCAGTACGAGGAGGCGCTGCACGGCCAGGCGGGGCTGCGCCAGGTGGAGACCAATGCCCGCGGGCGGGTGCTGCGGGAACTGGGGCGCAGCGACCCGGTGCCGGGGCGGGATTTGACCCTGACCCTGGACAAGGAGCTGCAGACCCTGGCCTATGAGCTGCTCGACGGGCGCCGCGGTTCCATCGTCGCCATCGAACCGAGCAGCGGCGAGATCCTCGCCATGGTCTCGGCGCCGGGCTTCGACAGCAACCAGTTCGTCACCGGCATCGATGTGACCTCCTATCGGGCATTGCAGAACGATATCGATCTGCCGCTGTTCAACCGCGCCATTCGTGGCCAGTATCCGCCGGGCTCCACCATCAAGCCCTTCCTGGCCCTGGCCGGGCTGGCGGAGGGCGTGATCACCCCGGATACCGTGGTGCGCGACCCCGGCTACTATCAGTTGCCCAATGACAGTCGCCGTTATCGCAACTGGTTGCGCTGGGGACACGGGCGAGTCGACCTGGAGCGCTCCCTCGCCGTCTCCAACAACACCTACTACTACACCCTGGCCCATGAGCTGGGCATCGATCGCATCCATGAGCGTATGACGCGCTTCGGCTTCGGTCAGCGAGTCGGCGCGGACGTCTTCGGCGAGAGCTCGGCGCTGTTGCCGTCCCGGGAGTGGAAGCGCGGGCGCTTCAATCAGCCCTGGTATCCCGGCGAGACCCTCTCGGTGGGCATCGGCCAGGGCTACTGGATGGTGACGCCGCTGCAGCTGGCCGCCGCCACCGCCACCCTGGCCAATCGCGGGACCACGGTCACGCCTCACCTGGCCCGGGCGGTGGGGGAGGAGCCGCTGAGTCTGCCCGCCGATCAGACGCCCATCGTCCTCGACAACGATCAGTGGTGGGATCGCGTCTACGCCGGGATGGAGGAGGTATTGACCGGTCACGAAGGCACGGCGCGACGCACCGGCGCGGGGCTCGAATACCGCATGGGCGGCAAGTCGGGCACCGCCCAGGTCTTCTCGCTGGGTCAGGATCAGCGCTACAACGCCGAAGAGCTGGCCGAGCGCCTGCGCGACCATGCCCTCTTCATGGCCTTCGCCCCCCTGGAGGACCCGCAGATCGCCGTGGCAGTGATCGTCGAGAACGCCGGCGGGGGCAGCACCCATGCGGCGCATTTGGCGCGAGCCATGACCGATGCCTGGCTGCTGGAGGAGGAGGCCCCCGAGGTGGAAGCGCTTCGCGAGCGAATCGACAACGACGACGCCACGGTGACGGGGAACTGAGATGACGCGACTGGAACGGCTGGCCCCCTGGCGCACCCGGCCGGTGCGCCCCCCGGAGAGCGGCATCTCGCGGCGCCGCTCGCTGTGGAGCCGCCTGCACCTGGACCCCTGGTTGCTGGTGCTGCTGCTGATCCTGATGGGCGGAGGCCTGCTGGTACTCTACAGCGCCAGCGGCCAGCGCCTGCCGGTGGTCCAGGCCCAGGCGACCCGCTTCGCCGTGGCGCTGGCGGTCATGGCGGTGCTGGCGCGGCTGTCGCCGGCGACCCTGATGCGCTGGTCGCCGCTGGCCTATGGCGGCGGCGTGGCCATGCTGGTCGCCGTGGAGGTGATGGGCGACGTGGGCATGGGGGCCCAGCGTTGGCTGGTGATCCCCGGAGTGATGCGCTTCCAGCCCTCGGAGATGATGAAGCTGGCCATGCCGATGATGATCGCCGCCTACCTGTGTCGGCGGCCGCTGCCGCCGAGCTGGCGCGATCTGCTGATCTGCGGCCTGCTGCTGGGGCTGCCGGTGCTGTTGATCGCCCGCCAGCCCGATCTGGGCACCTCGCTGCTGGTCGCCTGCGCGGGGCTCTTCGTGGTCCTGCTGGCGGGGCTCTCCTGGCGCTTTATCCTGGCCATGGGGGCGCTGGCCGCCGCGGCCCTGCCGCTGCTGTGGATGAACATGCACGCCTACCAGCGCCAGCGGGTGCTGACCTTTCTCAATCCCGAGAGCGACCCCCTGGGCGCGGGCTGGAACATCATCCAGTCCACCACCGCCATCGGCAGCGGCGGCCTGACCGGCAAGGGCTGGCTGGAGGGCACCCAGTCGCAGCTGGAATTCCTCCCCGAGCGGCATACCGACTTTATCGTCGCCGTGCTGGGCGAGGAGTTCGGCCTGGTGGGCATGGTGACGATACTGCTGCTCTACCTGCTGATCATCGGTCGCGGCCTGTGGCTGGCCAATACCGCCCAGGACAGCTTCGGACGCCTGCTGGCGGGGAGCATCATCCTGACCTTCTTTATCTATCTCTTCGTCAATGTGGGCATGGTCAGCGGCATCCTGCCGGTGGTGGGGGTGCCGCTGCCACTGGTCAGTTATGGCGGCACCTCCAGCGTGACCTTGATGGCCGGTTTCGGTATTCTCATGGCCATTCAGGCCCACCGGCGGCTGCTGCCACGCTAGCGGCGGCAAACCAGGGAGAGGAGAGACCATGAAGCGAGTCAAAGCCGGCCCGGCCTGGCTGTTGGGACTGGGGACGGGGCTCGGCGTAGCGCTGTCGTCCCAGGCCGCCGATTTCGACCCGGCGACTCACCCGGGGGCGGCGACCCTGGTGGAGGCGCTGGCGGCCCGCGAGGTGCCAGCCGCCTGGACGAGCGAGCGACTGAAAGAGGCGGTGTTTCGTCAGGAGGTGCTCGATGCCATGGCCGGCGCCGCCGAGCGTCGCCTGCGCTGGGACGAGTACCGGGCCATCTTTATGCAGCCGGAGCGCATCGCCCGGGGCGTCGACTTTATCGCCGCTCACCGCGAGGCCTTCGAGCGCGCCGAGGCGCGCTACGGCGTGCCTCCGGCGATCATCGCCGCCATCATCGGCGTCGAGACTCGCTACGGGGAGGTGACCGGCCGCCACCGGGTGCTCGACTCCCTGGCCACTCTGGGCTTCCACCACCCGCGGCGCGGCGACTTCTTCCGTGGCGAGCTGGCCGCCTTCCTGGAGATCACCCATGAGCAGGGCGTGGAGCCCGGCGAGATGCGCGGCTCCTATGCCGGCGCCATGGGCTATCCGCAGTTTATTCCCACCAGCTACCGCGCCTATGCGGTGGATTTCGACGACGACGGCCTGCGCGATCTCTGGACCAATCCGGTGGATGCCATCGGCAGCGTCGGCAACTACTTCGCCGAACATGGCTGGCGCCCGGGCGAGGCGATCTACGCCGAGGCCGAGGGGCCGGTGGCGCTGCCCGCCGGCATCGACTTCAATCAGACGCGTCCCCCCTATGCCGACCTGGCGAGTCTCGCTGCCGCGGGAATCGAGCCGCGGCAGGACGAGCCGGCCCCGGCCGCCCGGGTGATCCCCCTGGCCCTGGACGCCCTGGATGACGCCGGCGAGGTGCGCTATCGCTATCGCCTGGGGCGGCACAACTTCTACGTGATCACCCGCTACAATCACAGCCATCTCTATGCCATGGCGGTCACCGAGCTGGCCGAGGCCATCGCGGCGGCTCGGGAGGCGCAGTCATGAGAGTCCCCTTCGCGAGCCTGCTGATCCTGGTCCTGCTGCTGGCCGGTTGTGCCGGGGGCGGGGGAGGCATCGCCACTCCCCCCGGCGCCGTGGAGGGTGACGAGAGCACCGAGCGGGCCACCGGACGCTATGCCCGGGTCAGCGATGCCTATCCGGAGGAGCCGCCGGACGTCTCCCGGGTGCCGGACGCGGTGCCGCGGATCGAGCCGCGCTCCCGGGGCGGTAATCGCTCCCCCTACCAGGTGTGGGGGCAGAGCTATCGGGTGCTGGACGATGCCCGCGGCTATCGCGGTGCCGGTATCGCCTCCTGGTATGGCGAGAAGTTCCACGGCTACGCCACCGCCAACGGCGAGATCTACGACATGTACAAGATGAGCGCCGCCCACCGCTCGCTGCCGTTGCCCACCTATGCCCGGGTCACCAATCAGGCCAATGGGCGCTCGGTGATCGTGCGGGTCAACGATCGCGGCCCCTTCCACGAGGATCGCGAGATCGATCTCTCCTATGCCGCCGCGGCGCGCCTGGGGATCCTCGATGCCGGCACCGGCCGGGTGGTGGTGGAGGCTATCGACCCCGAGGCGTGGCTGGCCGAGAATGGGCGTTCCGCCGCGCCTCGGCCGGCATCCGCCGAGCGCGGCCAGGCCCCGGCCGCCGCCCCGCAGGCGGCGTCCCCGGAGCCGGTCGTGGCCGCCGGCGACCCGGTGTTTCTGCAGGTGGCGGCCCTGGGGTCGGCGGGCAATGCCCAGGCCCTCAAGGCGCGCCTGGAGGCCGAGCTGGGTCAGCCGGTGCGGGTCACCAGTCAGGCCGGCATCCATCGCGTTCAGGTGGGGCCGCTGGCCGATGCCGGGCGCCTCGCCCCCCTGCGCGACGCCCTGCGCCGGGCCGGCTTCGCCCAGACCCTGATCATTCGTCCCGAGTAACGATTTCCCCATGCATCCTTCGATGAGATATCGCGTTATGAGTCAGCCGTTCCACCGTTCACCGTTGCGGCGCCTGCTCGCCACCCTGCTGCTCTGCCTCGCCACCCTGAGCCTGTCGGTCCAGGCCCAACAGCCGGCGCCCCAGGTGATGATTCCTTCGCCGCCGCAACTGGCGGCCAGTTCCTGGATCCTGATGGATGCCAACAGTGGCGAGGTGCTGGCGGAGCACAATGCCGATGAGCGCCTGCCGCCGGCCAGCCTGACCAAGCTGATGACCGCCTACCTGGTGGAGCGGGAGCTGGATCACGGCAACATCCGCATGGAAGATCAGGTCACCATCAGCGAGCACGCCTGGCGTACCGGGGGCTCCAAGATGTTCGTCGAGGTCGACACCCAGGTCTCCATTCAGGACCTGCTTTACGGCATCATCATCCAGTCCGGCAACGATGCCAGCGTCGCGGTGGCCGAGCACCTGGCCGGCGGCGAGCGGCCCTTCGCCGACCTGATGAACCAGCACGCCACCCGTTTGGGCATGCACAACACCAATTTCGTCAATCCCACCGGCCTGCCGGACGCCAACCACTACTCCTCGGCCCGGGACATGGCGACCCTGTCGCGGCATATCATCGACGATTACCCGGAACACTACGCCATCTACGCCGAGCGTTATTTCACCTACAACGAGATCCGTCAGCCCAACCGCAATCGCCTGCTGTGGCGTGACAGCTCCGTCGATGGCCTCAAGACCGGGCATACCGACGAGGCCGGCTACTGTCTGGTGGCCTCCGCCGAACGCGACGGCATGCGCCTGATCTCGGTGGTGATGGGCACCGCCTCCGAGGAGGCCCGGGCCCAGGAGACCCAGAAGCTGCTCAGCTACGGCTTCCGCTACTACGAGACCCTCGCGGTCTATGACGAAGGCGAGACCATCGCCACCCCGCGTATCTGGGGCGGTGCGGCAGACGAGCTGCGTCTGGGCGTCGAGCAGGCGCTGTGGGCCACCGTGCCCCGGGCCCGCAACGCCGAGCTCAATGCGCGGCTGAGCCTGCCCGAGTCCATCAATGCGCCGGTGGCCGCCGGCGAGACCCTGGGCACCCTGCAGGTGGTGCTCGGCGAGGAGGTGGTGGCCGAGCGCCCCCTGGTGGCCCTGGAGGCGGTGGAGCAGGGCGGGCTCTTCAAGCGCCTGCTGGATGCCATCCGCCAGTTTATCGGCGGCTTCTTCAACTGATCGCCTGCCTCGGGGCCCGAGCGTCATCGGGCCCCGACGTCTCCCTTGGTGGCAGGGGATAGGTTGAGTAGAATACTCGGACATGACTTGCGTCGAGTATTTCCCATGAGCGACAACTCCCTGCGTGACCTGCGCCAGGCCCCCGGCGGCGCGGCGCGCCCCAAGGTCGAATTCCCCTGCGATTACCCGCTGAAGATCGTCGGCGACGCCGCCGAGGATTTCCGCGAGACCGTGGTCACCATCGTCGAGACCCATGCCCCGGGCTTCGATCGCACCAGCGTGCAGGTGGTGGATAGCCGCAATGGTCGCTTCCAGTCGGTGCGCCTGACCATCACCGCCGAAGGGGAGGCGCATCTGCAGCGCCTCTTTACCGCCCTCAAGGCCACCGGCCGCGTGCATATGGTGGTGTGATGGCGAGCATCGAGCTGCATCGCCTCGGCCGCCGTCCCTATCTGCCGGTCTGGGAGGCGATGCGCGACGTTACCGACCGGCGTGACGCCGAGACCCCGGACCAGTTCTGGCTGGTCGAGCATGACCCGGTCTTTACCCAGGGGCGGGCCGGCAAGGCCGAGCACCTGCTGATGCCCGGCGAGATTCCGGTGGTGCAGAGTGATCGTGGCGGCCAGGTCACCTACCATGGGCCGGGCCAGGTGGTGCTCTACCCGCTGATCGATGTGCGCCGGGCCGGCCTCGGCGTGCGCGATCTGGTCACCGCCCTGGAGCAGGCGGTGATCGCCCTGCTCGCCGAGCAGGGCGTCGCGGCGCGTTCGCGTGCCGATGCCCCCGGGGTCTACGTGGGCGAGGACAAGATCGCCTCCCTGGGGCTGCGGATCCGCCGGGGCGCCAGCTTCCACGGCGTGGCCCTCAACGTCGACGGCGATCTCTCGCCCTTCCAGCGTATCAACCCCTGCGGCTATGCCGGCATGGCCATGACCCGCCTGGCGGATCTGGTCGACGACTGCCCGGACGTGTCGGCGGTGGGGGAGCGCCTGGCGCATTGCCTGGCCCGCGAGCTGGGCAGGGAGTTGGTCAGCGCCGAGCGCCCGGCTACGAGCGCCTAGTCGGCCAGTCACGGCCGGGAATGAATGCGAAAAACCCCATGGGTGTGTAACCCATGGGGTTTCTTCTATGACGCTAGCCTTGATGGTGCCCGGTCTTGCTGGGTGCGCTCAACCGACGTTAACCGCATCGATGCGATTGGGGTCGGCAGCCTGTCCGGGCACTTCGGCGGGGGCGGCCAGGCCCAGGTTGTTCTTCTCGAACACCCGGTCGGCGCGGTAGCTGGAGCGCACCAGCGGCCCCGAGGCCACTTCCATAAAGCCCTTCTCCAGGCCGATCTGGCGGAAGCGCTCGAACTCCTCGGGGGTGACGTAGCGCTCCACCGGCAGGTGGTTGCGGGTCGGGCGCAGGTATTGCCCCAGGGTGACGATATCCACGCCGATCTCGCGCAGGTCGTCGAAGGTGGCGAGGATCTCCTCCTCGGTCTCGCCCAGGCCCAGCATCAGGCTGGTCTTGGTCAGCACCTCCGGCTTGTGGCGCTTGGCGTGGGCCAGCACCTCCAGGGTCTTGCGATAGCCGGCACGGGGGTCGCGGACTCGCTCGGTGAGGCGCTCCACGGTCTCGACGTTCTGGGCGAAGACCTCCAGGCCCGAGTCGACCACCTGCTCGATGGCGGCGTGGACGCCGTCGAAGTCCGGGGTCAGGGCTTCCACCACCACCTCGGGGGTGTTGGCCTTGATGGCCCGGATGCAGGCCGCATAGTGAGAGGCGCCGCCGTCTTCCAGGTCGTCGCGATCCACCGAGGTCAGCACGATATAGCGCAGCCCCATCAGCTCCACGGACTCGGCGGTATTGGCCGGCTCCTCGGCATCCAGCCAGCCCTTGGGGTTGCCGGTATCCACGGCACAGAAGCGGCAGGCGCGGGTGCATACCGAGCCCATCAGCATGATGGTCGCCGTGCCGTTGCTCCAGCACTCGCCCATGTTGGGGCAGTGGGATTCGGCACAGACGGTGCTCAGGCGATGCTCGCTGACGTTGCGCTTGACCGCCTCGAAGCGCTCGCCGCCGGGGATCTGGGCACGCAGCCATTTGGGCTTGCGACCCAGCTCGGGGGCCTCGCCCTCCTGGCGGCGCTGCTTGATGCCGTCCTTGATGGCGGTGAAGCCGTGCTCGGTGCGGAACTTGGCGCCGCTGGAGATCGATTTCGAGGTGTCGTCTTTCATAAGGCTGTGAGCTCCTCCGCTGGGCGGCTGCCAGGGTCAGGCGCTGCGCCTCTCGTCTCCCGGGGCGGGGGACAAGCGGGGCGGGCCGGCGACCAGGTGGATTGCAGGCCGGTAATTTACCACAGCCGCGCCTGACTGGCACAGGCTGACCAGGGGGTAACCGCGATAAGGCGCATCAGGGTTGCAGCGGTAGGCAGGCCACGTCGTGGCCCGGCATCGGCGTCAGCGGTGCCTGGAAGTGGGTATTGAGCTCCGGGAGGATCTCCCGCACGAAGCGCAGGAAGAGCTCGGTGACCGGGGAGGGGGGCCTGTCCTTGGGGTGCACCGTGCACCAGGAGCGGCGCAGCGGGAAGCCCGGCAGGCGCGGCGAGGCGAGCAGCCCCGAGGCGATCTCCAGCTGCACCGCCAGGCGCGGCAGTACCGCCACCCCCAGGTGCGCCATGACCCCCTGCTTGATCGCCTCGTTGGTGCCCAGTTCGATGGTATGCGAGAGCGAGACCCGCTCCCGGGCGGCGAACTCTTCGAAGGCGGTGCGCGCCCCCGAGCCCGGTTCGCGCATCAGCACGTAGTGGTGGGCGAAGTCGTCCAGGGTCGGCGCCTTGGCGCCGAGCAGGGGATGGCCCGGCCACACCACCGGAATCAGCTCGTTGTCGAGGATCGGCATAAAGGCCAGGTTGGGATCGCTGGGCACCATGCCCATGATCACCAGGTCGTCGCGGCGTTCCGCCAGGCGCTCCAGGGCCTGGCCGCGGTTGCACACCCGCAGCCGTACCTGGACCTCCGGATAGCGGGCACGGAAGCGCGCCAGGATATGCGGCACCACGTACTGGGCGGTGGAGACCGCCGCCAGGTTGAGCTCGCCGCGGATGGTGCCGGCCAGCTCCGAGAGCTCCATCTGCAGGCTCGAGACCTGGCCGAAGATCGCCTGCACCGAGGCCGAGAGGGCGTCGGCGGCGGGCAGGATATGCAGGGTCTTGCCGGCATACTTGAACAGCGGCTGCTCCAGGACCTGCTCGAGCTGGCGAATCTGGGCGCTGACCGCCGGCTGGGTCAGGCCGAGTTGTTCCGCCGCCCGGGAATAGGACTGCTGGCGGTAGACCGCCTGGAACACCTGCAGCTGACGAAAGGTCAGGCGGTTGAGCAGACTGGGACGTGACATGGATGCGCTTCCGCTAGCTATAAGCCCTGCCTTATAGGTTGGCAAAAAAAATTCGGCTTTTCTATTGGTGTTGGCCCGGCTAGGTTAGGGGGTCGGGCTGGCCGCGGGCACAGTCTTCCCCATGCCCGCCATGGACGCAACCCTGGAGGGCCTGAGTGTTCACGAAGTTGTTGATCGCCAATCGCGGCGAGATCGCGGTGCGCATCGAGCGGGCCTGCGCCGAGATGGGCATCCGCTCGGTGGCCATCTATACCGAACCGGACCGCTTCGCCCTGCATGTCAAGCGCGCCGACGAGGCCTACTTCGTCGGCGACGACCCTTTGGCCGGTTACCTGGACCCGCGGCGCCTGGTGGACCTGGCCCGGGAGACCGGTTGCGAGGCCATCCACCCCGGCTACGGCTTCCTCGCCGAGAACGCCGAGTTCGCGCGGATCTGCACCGAGGCGGGCATCGTCTTTATCGGCCCCGACAGCGAGGCCATCGCCGCCCTCGGCGACAAGGTGGCGGCGCGGCGCGTCATGCATGGCGCCGGCATCCCCATTACCCCCGGGGGCATGGCGGCCCTGGGCGGCCTCGACGAGGCCCGGGCCCTGGCCGACGGCCTGGGCTACCCGGTGATGCTCAAGACCTTGCGCGGCGGCGGCGGGCGCGGCCTGCGTCGCTGCGACAATGCCACCCAGCTGGCCCGGGCCTGGGACACGCTGCCCGAGGAGAGCGGCGAGGCCGAGCTCTACCTGGAGAAGTGCATCGCCACCGCCCAGCATATCGAGGTGCAGGTGCTGGCGGATCGCCACGGCGGGGTGATCCACCTCTTCGAGCGGGACTGCTCCCTGCAACGCCGCAATCGCAAGCTGATCGAGGTGGCGCCCAGCCCCTGGCTGACCCCGGAGCAGCGCGCCTACATGGGCGAGCTGGCGATTCAGGCGGCCGCGGCGGTGGGCTTCGAGAACGCCGGCACCGTGGAGTTCCTGGTGCGTGGCAACGAGATCTACTTCATGGAGATGAACCCGCGTATCCAGGTGGAGCATACCGTCACCGAGGCGGTCACCGGGGTGGATATCGTCCGCGAGCAGATCCGTATCGCCGCCGGCCACAAGCTGGCCTTCCGCCAGGAGGATATTCGTCACCACGGCTACGCCATCCAGTGCCGCATCAATGCCGAGGACCCCAAGAACGACTTCCTGCCCTCCTTCGGCCGGGTGACCCGCTATTACGCCCCCGGCGGCCCCGGGGTGCGGGTCGATACCGCCATTCATACCGGCTACCGGATCCCGCCCCACTTCGATACCCTGTGCCTCAAGCTGATCGTCTGGGGCATGACCTGGGAGGAGACCCTCAACCGGGCGGTGCGGGCCCTGGACGACATGCGCTTGCAGGGGGTCAAGACCACGGCGGCCTATTACGAGGAAATATTGCGGCATCCGGCGCTGCGCGAGGGGCGCTTCGATACCGGCTTCCTGGCCAGCCACCCGGAACTGCTCGACTACTCGAGCAAGCGCCACCCGGAAGAGGTGGCCCTGGTGATCGCCGCCGCCATCGCCGCCCATGCGGGCCTGTAAGGACCAATAGAGAATGCCTGACACGACCGATCCGGTAAGACTCACCGAGCTGGTGCTGCGCGACGGCCATCAGTCGCTGATCGCCACCCGACTGCGTACCGAGGACATGCTGCCGGTCTGCCCGGCACTGGATGCCATCGGCTACCATGCCCTCGAGGTGTGGGGCGGGGCCACCTTCGATGCCTGCGTGCGCTTCCTCAAGGAGGACCCCTGGGAGCGCCTGCATCGCCTCAAGGCGGCGCTGCCCCGTACGCCCCTGCAGATGCTGCTGCGCGGCCAGAACCTGGTGGGCTATCGCCATTATGCCGACGACGTGGTGGAGGCCTTCGTGGCCCGGGCCGCGGCGGGGGGCATCGATATCTTCCGCCTCTTCGACTCCCTGAACGACTTCCGCAACCTGGAGGTGCCCCTGGCCGCGGTCAAGGCCAGCGGCAAGCATGCCCAGGCGGCGCTCTGCTACACGGTGAGCCCGGTCCACGATCGAGCCAGTTTCGTCGCCGATGCCAAGCGGCTGGTCGCCATGGGCGCCGACTCCATCGCCATCAAGGACATGGCCGGGCTGCTCACGCCTTACGCCACCTACGAGCTGGTGGCGGCGCTGGTGGATGCCCTGGAGGTGCCGGTGCACCTGCATACCCACGCCACCTCGGGGCTCGCCGCCATGTGCCACCTCAAGGCGGTGGAGGCGGGCTGTCGCCATCTAGATACGTGCAGCGGCGCCTTCGCCGGCGGTACCAGTCATCCGGCCAGCGAGGCGCTGGTGGCGGCCCTCCAGGAGACGCCCCAGGACACCGGTCTGGACCTGGCGGCGATTCGCCGCCTGGGCGATGGCCTGCGCGAGGTGCGCACCAAGTACGCGCGCTTCGAGAGCGAATTCACCCGGGAAGATATCGGCGTGCAGCTCAACCAGATTCCCGGCGGCATGATGTCCAACCTGGCCAATCAGCTGCGCGAGCAGAACGCCCTGTCGCGGATCCAGGAGGTGTTCGAGGAGATTCCTCGGGTGCGCGCCGAGCTGGGCTATCCGCCGCTGGTGACGCCCAACTCCCAGATCGTCGCCAGTCAGGCGGTGATGAACGTCCTGAGCGGCGAGCGTTACAAGGCGATCACCAATGAGGTGAAGCGCTACCTGCTGGGGGGCTATGGTCGGGCGCCGGGGCCGGTGGACGAGGCCCTGCGCAGCCGCGCGGTGGGCAATCAGCCGGTGGCCCAGGGGCGGCCGGCGGACCAGCTGCCGGCGGAGCTGCCGCGCTTGCGGGAGGCCATCGGCGACCTGGCCGAGCGCGAGGAGGACCTGCTGACCTTCGCGCTCTTCCCCGATATCGGCCGCGACTTCCTGGTCGGGCGCCGGGAGGGCAGCCTGGTGCCCGAGCCCCTGGAGGAGGCCGGCACCGCCCGCCGCCCGGTGGCCGAGGCGCCACCCACCGATTTCGTGATCGACGTGCACGGCGAGTCCTATGAGGTGCAGATCACCGGGGTGGGGCGCGACGTGGGTGGGCGTCGCCAGGTCTACCTGAGCCTGGACGGCATGCCCGAGGCGGTGGTCTTCGAGCCCCGCGCCAGTCAGCCGGCGCCGGCCGCCGCGCCCCGCGCCCGGGCCTCTACGGCCGGGCATGTCACCACCGCCATGCCGGGCACCATCGTCGAGGTGTTGGTGGGCGTCGGTCAGCGGGTCGAGGAGGGGCAGGCGATCCTGATCACCGAGGCGATGAAGATGGAGACCGAGGTGCATGCCCGCCTGGCCGGGCGGGTCGAGGCGGTGCATGTGGTCAAGGGGGATCGGGTGACCCCGGGGGAGGTGCTGGTGGAGATCGTCGGGGAGTCGGTCGGATAAGCGAGCCGCAGGCGAGCGCATCCGACATGGCGCCACCGAGGCTCGCGTACCCGACCTACGAGCTTCGTGAGCTGATCCAGCCGTCGGCGTCGGGGATCTCGATATCGACCGCCTCGGCCAGGCGCGGCGAACTCAGCAGAAAGTCGGCGCTGGCCATATTGCAGGCCACCGGCACGTTCCACAGCGCCGCCAGGCGCAGCAGCGCCTTGACGTCCGGGTCATGGGGCTGGGGGGCGAAGGGGTCCCAGAAGAACACCAGCAGGTCCAGGCGCTGTTCGGTGATGCGCGCGCCGATCTGCTGGTCGCCCCCCAGGGGGCCGCTCATCACCCCCTCGACCGCCAGCCCCAGCCGCTCGGCGACCCGCCGGGCGGTGGTGCCGGTGCCCAGCAGCTCGTGTTGGGCCAGGGTGTCGCGCCAGCGCTCGGCCCAGGCCAGCAGTTCATCCTTCTTGCCGTCGTGGGCGATCAGGGCGATGCGCTTGCGCTCGGGGAGCCGGCGCCGGCGCGCCTGGCGGGGACGGGATTCGCTCATGGGGCCTCCTCTCGCTGCTTACTGGACGGTCAGGATCTTCAGGGTATTGGTGCCGCCGTGGGCGTTCATATGGTCGCCGCGGGTGAGGATCACCAGGTCGCCGGGGCTGGTGATGCCGCGGGCCCGGAGCTCGTCCAGGGCGCGGGCGTTGAGCTCGGTGGCGTCCATGGCGCTGGTGTCGAAGAGCACCGAGACCACGCCCCGATAGAGGGCCATGCGGCGCTGGGCGATGGGGCTATGGGCCAGGCCGATGATGGGCAGGCCGGAGCGGATGCGCGAGGCGATCAGCGGCGTATAGCCGGTGGCGGTCATGCAGGCGATGGCGGCCACGCCCTCCAGGTGGTTGGCGGCGTACATGGCCGACAGCGCCACCGTCTCGTCGATCTGCGAGAAGCCCTCGTGGATGCGGTGCCCCGACTCCTGGGCGGTGCGCTCGCGCTCGGCGCCCAGGCACAGGCGGTGCATCGCCTCGATGGTCTCCACCGGGTAGTCGCCGGCGGCGGTCTCGGCGGAGAGCATCACCGCGTCGGTGCCGTCGAGCACGGCGTTGGCCACGTCGAACACCTCGGCCCGGGTGGGCAGGGGCGCGTTGATCATCGACTCCATCATCTGGGTGGCGGTGATCACCGCCCGGTTGAGCTTGCGGGCGCGGCTGATGATGCGCTTCTGCACGCCGATCAGCTGGGCGTCGCCGATCTCCACGCCGAGGTCGCCGCGGGCCACCATCACCGCCTCGGAGGCGCGGATGATGCCGTCCAGGGTCGCCGGGTCGGCCACCGCCTCGGCGCGCTCGACCTTGGCCACCAGGCCGATCTCCTTGCCGGCCTCGCCGAGCAGTTCGCGGGCCTCCTGCATGTCGGCGGCGCTGCGCGGGAAGGAGACCGCCAGGTAGTCGACGCCGATGTCGATGGCGGTCTTGAGGTCGGCCTTGTCCTTGTCGGTGAGGGCCGCGGCGGAGAGGCCGCCGCCCTGCTTGTTGATGCCCTTGTTGTTGGACAGGCGCCCGCCGACGGTCACGGTGGTATGCACCTCGGGGCCGTCGATCTGGGTCACCTCCAGCACCAGGCGGCCGTCGTCGAGGAGCAGGACGTCGCCGACCGCGACGTCGGAGGCCAGTTCCTTGTAGTCGCAGCCGACCCGCTCGGCGGTGCCCGCCTCGGTGTCCATGGCCATGTCGAGGACGAAGGCCTGGCCCTCGTCGAGTTCCACGGCGCCTTCGCTGAAACGGGCGATGCGGATCTTGGGGCCCTGAAGGTCGCCGAGGGCGGCGACGCTCTTGCCGAGGCGCGCGGCGATCTCGCGCACCGCCTGCAGGCGGCGGCGATGGTCATCGGCGGAGCCATGGGAGAAGTTGAGGCGAACCACGTCGACGCCGGCTTTGATCATCGCCTCGAGCACGCCTTCCTGGTCGCTGGCGGGACCCAGGGTGGCGACGATCTTGGTACGGCGCAGGGGGGAGGGGGCGATCGACATGCTAGGACTCCTCTGGAATCGGCGTAGTGTAAGGTCGGGCACGAGGGCCAGGCCGGTATTTTTTAATGTAGTGTTTTTACTACATCACAGTAGAGCATGCTCGAGGCCCGCTGAAAAGGGGCTCGCCCTGCGATGCCGAGGGAGTCTGTAACGCTTTGATGACGGTGAGATGACGCCTCGCACTCCTTGCCCGGCCCGGCATCGGCGGCTAGGTTCAGAAAGCGGCGGGCCTGGCGTGAAGGGATCGCCTGGGGTAGGGTAAGCGCATTTTTCCGTCGAAGAGCCCTTCGGCGAGGGATCGATGCCGGGACCCTCCGGTCTCGGGCACATAGAAAGTGGAGCACTATGGGCAAGTCACTGGTCATCGTCGAGTCACCGGCCAAGGCCAAGACGATCAATAAGTATCTCGGCAACGACTTCGTCGTTAAGTCGAGCGTGGGGCATATTCGTGACCTGCCGACCAGCGGCTCCGGCAAGGGTGCCGCGGATCCCAAGGAGCGCGCCCGCCAGGCGGCGGCGACCCGCAAGATGTCGCCGGAAGAGAAGGCCGCCTACAAGAAGCGCAAGGCCTGGGACCAGCTGATTCGGCGCATGGGCATCGACCCGGAACATGACTGGGAGGCCCATTACGAGGTGCTGCCCGGCAAGGAGAAGGTGGTCGCCGAGCTCAAGAAACAGGCCGAGAAGGCCGATGCCGTCTACCTCGCCACCGATTTGGATCGCGAGGGGGAGGCCATCGCCTGGCACCTCAAGGAGACCATCGGCGGCGATGCCTCCCGCTACAAGCGGGTGGTGTTCAACGAGATCACCAAGAACGCCATCCAGGAGGCCTTCAAGGAGCCCGGCAAGCTGCAGATGGAGCGGGTCGAGGCCCAGCAGGCGCGCCGCTTCCTCGACCGGGTGGTGGGTTTCATGGTCTCGCCGCTGCTCTGGAACAAGGTCGCCCGGGGCCTCTCCGCCGGCCGCGTGCAGTCGGTGGCGGTGCGCCTGATCGTCGAGCGGGAGCGGGAGATCCGCGCCTTCGTGCCGGAAGAGTTCTGGGACGTGCATGCCGACTTGGCCGCCGATGGCCAGGCCCCGATCCGCTTCGAGCTGGTGCGCCAGGATGGCAAGGCCTTCCGTCCCACCTCCGAGGCGGAGACCCTGGCGCGCATCGCCGCGCTGAAAACGGCGAGCCTGGCGATTACCGGCCGCGAAGACAAGCCGACTCGCTCCAAGCCCAATGCGCCCTTTATTACCTCGACCCTGCAGCAGGCCGCCAGTGGACGCCTGGGCTTCTCGGTGAAGAAGACCATGACCCTGGCCCAGCGCCTCTACGAGGCGGGCTATATCACCTACATGCGGACCGACTCCACCAACCTCTCCCAGGAGGCGGTGACCAGTGCTCGGGATTATATCGCCGAGGCGTATGGGGCGCGCTACCTGCCCGAGTCGCCCAATCGCTACTCCAGCAAGGAGGGCGCCCAGGAGGCCCACGAGGCGATCCGCCCCTCCGAGGTGACTCGCAAGGCCAGCGATCTGGCCGGCATGGAGCGGGACGCCGAGCGGCTCTACGAGCTGATCTGGCGCCAGTTCGTGGCCTGCCAGATGACCCCGGCGGAGTATCTCTCCAGCACCCTGACCGTCGAGACCCAGGGCTATGAGCTCAAGGCCAAGGGCCGGGTGCTCAAGTTCGATGGCTATACCCGGGTGATGAAGCCCGCCGGCAAGCAGGAGGACCAGTCGCTGCCGGACCTGGCCGAGGGCACGCCGCTGGAGCTGGTGAGCCTGGACCCCCTGCAGCACTTCACCAAGCCGCCGGCGCGCTTCACCGAGGCGAGCCTGGTGCGTGAGCTGGAGAAGCGCGGCATCGGTCGCCCCTCCACCTATGCGGCGATCATCTCCACCATCCAGGAGCGCGGCTACGTCAAGCTGGAGAACCGCCGCTTCTATGCGGAGAAGCTCGGCGATATCGTCACCGATCGCCTGGCCGAGTCCTTCCGCGACCTGATGGACTTCTCCTTCACCGCGCGCATGGAGGACAGCCTCGACCAGGTGGCCGAGGGCGAGCGCAACTGGCGGGAGCTGCTGGACGCCTTCTACGCCGACTTCAAGCGTCAGCTGGAGCGGGCCGAGAGCGACGAGGGCATGCGCCCCAACCAGCCGGTGCCCACCGATATCGACTGCCCCAGCTGCGGGCGCAAGATGCAGATCCGCACCGCGTCCACCGGGGTCTTCCTGGGCTGCTCCGGTTATAACCTGCCGCCCAAGGAGCGCTGCAAGACCACCATCGACCTGATTCCCGGCGAGGAGGCGGTGGCCGCCGACGCCGACGAGGAGGCCGAAACCGAGGCGCTGCGCGCCAAGCACCGCTGTGGGAAGTGCGGTACCGCCATGGACAGCTACCTGATCGACGAGACCCGCAAGCTGCATATCTGCGGCAACAGCCCGGACTGCGACGGCTATGAGGTGGAGCAGGGCAAGTTCCGCATCAAGGGCTACGAGGGGCCGGTGATCGAGTGCGACAAGTGTGGCTCTGAGATGCAGCTCAAGAGTGGGCGCTTCGGCAAGTACTTCGGTTGCACCAGCAGCGAGTGCAAGAACACCCGCAAGCTGCTCAAGAGCGGCGAGGTGGCGCCGCCGAAGATGGATCCGATTCCCATGCCGGAGCTGGCCTGCCAGAAGGTCGAGGATCACTATGTGCTGCGCGACGGCGCCAGCGGACTCTTCCTGGCGGCCAGCCAGTTTCCCAAGAATCGCGAGACCCGCCCGCCCCTGGTGCGCGAGCTCAAGGCCCATGCCGAGGCGCTGCCCGAGAAGTATCACTTCCTGCTCAAGGCGCCCAGCGAGGACCCGGATGGCCGCCCGGCCCAGATCCGCTTCTCCCGCAAGACCAAGAGCCAGTACGTGATGACCGAGGAGAACGGCAAGGCCAGCGGCTGGAAGGCGACCTTCGAGGGCGGCAAATGGCAGGTGGAGGACAAGCGCAAATGACCCGGGTCGAGGAGAACGGCAAGGCTCGCGTCTGGAACGTCACCTTTTCCGAGGGCGAGCATCGATGACCCCGGCGGGCCGTACCAACCAATTGCTCTATCAGGCCGAGCTGCTGCTGACGCTGTCGCCGGATGACGACGATGAACATGCCGAGGCGCGGCGGTGCGCCCTGGAGGAGGGCGCCTTGGCGACCCTGGAGCTGGCGCTCGACTCGCTGCTGCGGGAGGTCACCGAGCATGCTCGCCTCGAGCACCACGACTGGCGCCAACTGCTCGGTGGCGACGAGGCGGTGGCGGAGCTGACCCAGTTGCGTGCCCTGGCCGAGCGTCCCGAGAGCTGGCTGGCGCGGCTTTTGGCGCGCCTGGAGGCCCTGCATGGGGTCGAGGGGGCGGCCCGCCGCGAGGCCGGGGGCGGCCTGATCGCCGTCAGCGCCGGCGAGCCCCTGGCCCGGGAGCTCGCCGGGTGCCTCAAGGAATTCAAGGCGCTGCTGCCCGCCCTGCGCGAGACCAGCCAGGAGTGGTAGCGGGCTCGTACAGCTGGAGTGGCTGAGGGGCGCTCCTCGGC
This sequence comes from Halomonas sp. NCCP-2165, assembly GCF_023708045.1. Lineage (NCBI taxonomy): Bacteria > Pseudomonadati > Pseudomonadota > Gammaproteobacteria > Oceanospirillales > Halomonadaceae > Halomonas > Halomonas sp. NCCP-2165. The sequence goes on along the minus strand of NZ_BRCY01000011.1, from coordinate 6,844 downwards.
CATTCCCGCCGCGATCGTCTTGCAATAAGGCGCCCCCCGGTGTGTCGGGCCGCCATAACCGGTACAATCGCGGCCCCCTATGCACCGACCGGACCCTTATCCTTGATCTCCACCGCCAATATCACCATGCAGTTCGGGGCCAAGCCCCTGTTCGAGAACGTCTCCATCAAGTTCGGCAACGGCCATCGCTACGGCCTGATCGGCGCCAACGGCTGCGGCAAGTCCACCTTTATGAAGATCCTCGGCGGCGACCTAGAGCCCTCCTCGGGCCAGGTGATGATCGAGACGGGGGCCCGGCTGGGTAAGCTGCGCCAGGACCAGTTCGCCTACGAGAACGAGCGGGTCATCGATACCGTGATCATGGGCAATGCCGAGCTCTCGGAGGTGGCCGCCGAGCGCGAGCGCATCTATGCGCTGCCCGAGATGAGCGAGGAGGACGGCATGGCGGTGGCCGACCTGGAGGTGCGCTTCGCCGAGCTCGACGGCTACACCGCCGAGGCCCGCGCCGGGGAGCTGCTGCTGGGGCTCGGCATTCCCCTCGAGCAGCATGGCGGCCCCATGAGCGAGGTGGCGCCGGGCTGGAAGCTGCGGGTGCTGCTGGCCCAGGCGCTGTTCGCCGACCCCGACGTGCTGCTGCTCGACGAGCCCACCAACCACCTGGATATCAACACCATCCGCTGGCTGGAGGGGGTGCTGACGGCGCGCAACAGCACCATGATCATCATCTCCCACGACCGCCACTTCCTGAACAGCGTCTGCACCCATATGGCGGACCTGGACTACGGCGAGATCAAGCTCTTCCCGGGCAACTACGACGACTACATGACCGCGGCCACCGCCGCCCGCGAGCGCCAGCACGCCGATAACGCCAAGAAGAAGGCGCAGATCGCCGAGCTGCAGCAGTTCGTCAGTCGCTTCTCGGCCAACGCCTCCAAGGCCAAGCAGGCCACCTCCCGGGCGCGCCAGATCGACAAGATCAAGCTCGAGGAGATCAAGCCCTCGAGCCGGGTCAGCCCCTTTATCCGCTTCGAACAGGCTCGCAAGATCCATCGCAATGCGGTCAATGTGGAGGGGGTGACCCAGGGCTACCCCGGTGAGGCGCCGCTGTTCGAGGGCTTCGGCATGACCGTGGAGGCCGGCGAGCGCATCGCCATCATCGGCCCCAACGGTATCGGCAAGACCACCCTGCTGCGGACCCTGGCCGGGGAGCTTTTGCCCCAGGCCGGCAGCGTGAAGTGGACCGACAGCGCCGAGCTCGGCCACTTCGCCCAGGATCACGCCGACGACTTCGCCAATGACGCCACCCTGTTCGAGTGGATGTCCCAATGGACCGACGGCGGCGAGCAGGTGATCCGCGGGGCCCTGGGCCGCATGCTGTTCTCCAGCGACGATATCAACAAGTCGGTCAAGGTGATCTCCGGCGGCGAACAGGGGCGCATGCTGTTCGGCAAGCTGACCCTGACCCGGCCCAATGTGCTGCTGATGGACGAGCCCACCAACCACCTGGACATGGAGTCCATCGAGGCTCTCAACCTGGCCCTGGAGCACTACCCGGGGACCCTGATCTTCGTCAGCCACGACCGGGAATTCGTCTCCTCCCTGGCCACCCGCATCCTCGATATGAGTGAGTCGGGGATCATCGACTTCAGCGGCAGCTACGACGATTACCTGAGAAGCCAAGGCCTGTTCGGCTGAGCCGGCGTGCCCCGCCAAGCCCATCGTCGCCACCGATCCGCGGTGGTGGTCCCGCCCGGCCGGCGATGGTAGGCTAAGGGCATTACCGATAGCGGCCATGGATGTTGCCCATGGCCGCTTTCTTTTGTTATCGAATTGAGGAGGTTCGGGTGTCCGAGACCGCAGTCCTGGAAATCGTCGAGCTGGCCGATGGCGAGGTCGTGCTGCGCAGCGCTGAGGGAGAGGGCGAGCCTCTGGTGAGCATTCGCTTCTCTGCCGAGGCCGCCGACCTGCTGCGCCGCGCCCGTTTCGAGGTGGCTCAGGAAATGATCGACCACGCCCTGTCGCGCAGTCATCTGGTAGAGGGGGACGAGGAGGAAGCGCAGGCCGATCCGACGACCCTGCACTGACAAAGGCTTCCCCATGATCGCTCTCGCCGCCGCCCTCGGGCGGCGGCGTTTCCGCAGGGTTGAGGGGCGGGCTGGCGCAATTGGCCAAGCTTTGCTGGGATAAGGGTGAGTGCCCGCCCGGGACCGTCAGCATGGCACCCAGCGCATCGGGGTGCCTAAGGAGAGCGTCATGTCGAGACAGTATCTTTCGCTGGAGTTGCTTGGCTATTGGCGGGATGCCGACCGCACGGAGATCCCCAATGATGGCGGGGTCTTCTGCGTCTATGGGGGGGAGTACGATGAGGCCAGCGACGAGTATTCGCTGCATCGGTTGATCTATATCGGCGAGTCACGCAACGTGAACTATGCCATCGCACATCATGAGGCCCGCGAGCGCTGGCTCGCCAAGCTGGGTGAGCAGGAGGTGCTCTGCTACAGCATCGGGGTGGTCTACTACACCATGCGCGAGCGCTGTGCCGCGGCCCTGATCCATGAGCACCGGCCCCTGGCCAACGCTCGCGAGGCGATCGAGACCTTCGCCTACGACGAGACCGAGATGGTGCTGTCGGGGAAGACGCGGCTGCTCAATAACCACTTTGTCGTTTCCCCCGGAGGGGCCGAGGTGGGGTGAACTGAGCGCGGGGAATGGGTAGCATAGGCGTGAATTCCGCTCGGGCGCGAGGCCCCGAGTCCGTTTCGATGCCGCAAGAGAACCTCGAATGCGCTACCTCCTACGTTTCGCCGCCGTGGTGGGCCTGTTTGCCCTGTCGGCGTCTCCCGCGCTGGCCGGTCTCGACGACCTGGACCCGCGTTTCGCCCCCCGTCATGCCAACGAGCTCTGGCTGCTGGTGGACGATCGCAGCGCGACCCTCTATGTCTACCGCGGGGATCGTGAGCTGGAGCGGATGCAGCCGATCGCCCTGGGGCGGGCCGGGGTCGCGCCCATTCGCACCCGGGGCGATCGTCAGACGCCCAGCGGTGAGTTCCGTGTCGATCGCTTCAACTTCGACAGTCGCTTCCATATCTTCCTGGGGCTCGATTATCCGACGCCCTGGCATGCCCGCGATGCGCTCGAGGCCGGGATCATGAGCCAGCAGGAGTACGATGACTATTACGCCTATTTGCGACGCCACGGTCGCCCCCCTCAGGACACCATCCTCGGCGGGGATATCGGCATTCATGGCCTGGGGCAGGGAGACCCTGCCTTTCATCGGCAGTACCACTGGACCCAGGGTTGCGTGGCGGTGACCAACGAGCAGATCGAGCGCTTGTCGCAACTGGTCGACATTGGCACGCGGGTAGTGATCCGCTAGGCTAAGGAACGTGAAACCAAGATCTTCTGTAGTAGACAAAGGCACTAGGTCTATAATAAAACGGCGTTTGACTAAGACGGCTTGACCGTCCCGGTCGCGCTGGCCGAAGTGGAAGGCGAGAATCTCGCTTCGGTGGCAAGCAGATCTGCCCGGGGAGGCGTATCCCGTCCACCCCGGGCTAAACCAAGGAAGACCCTCAAGGAGAACGTTATGACCCTCAAGAGCACTCTGAAGCTGACCGCTGCTGCAGCCTCCCTGGCCGTCCTGGCCGGCTGTGCTTCTACCAGCGCCCTGGAAGAAGTTCGCATGACCGCCGAGTCCGCTCAGGCCGACGCCGCCGAGGCTCGCAGCATCGCCACCCAGGCTCAGAACACCGCCAACCAGGCTCAGCGTGACGCTCAGGCGGCCCTGCAGATGTCTCAGCAGAACCGCGAAGAGATGAACCGCATGTTCGAGCGTTCCATGTACAAGTAAGGCTTGTACTGGCAGTACACTGGCATCCCGGTGTGTTGCGGCAGGCATCCTGCCTGATTCAAGCCCCCCCGCCTCGGCGGGGGGGCTTGTTTTTATGCCCGATCGATAGGCTCGATTCAGCGAGACCGAGGCCTCAGGGGAAGCACCAGCGTGTAGCGGGGTGAGCCCCTGGCTCGCTGAATCACCCGCACCGGCTCACCGAGATAGCTTAACGGCTGGCTCGGTAGCCAGCGATCGAGCAGGTAGGCGTGTACTAGGGGGAGTCGTGATGGGTCATCGAAGGCGATCGAGGCGGCCAGGGTCTCGGGGGAGCTGAGGCGGTGATAACAGGGGCTCGGTGGCCAGGGGCGAGAGGCGTGGACTGGCAGGCCGAGATCGATGCGTTGACGGGCCCTGGGGGTGACGGCGGGATCATCCGCTAGTACCAGCACCGTGTCCTGGGGCTCGAGGTCTCGATGGCCATGATAGCGCTGACCAAGACAAGTCAGCTGTGCCGGTTCCGGGGCCCCTAGTGGCGTATTGCCCAGAGCGTTATTTCCGGATGGCGGCCAAGGATGACCTCGCCCATTTCATCCGGGAGTGGGCGGAGGGCCTTGGTATGCCGAAGGTGTCGTCGGCGAAATAGCGACGGGCTGATGCCGAAGTGTCGTTGAAAGGCGCGGCTGAAGATAGGGTGGCTGCGAAAGCCACAGTGGATGGCGATCTCGATAATGCGTCGTCGGCTGCGCAGCAGCAGGCGGGCGGCTTGTTCCAGGCGAAGGATGTTGCGATAGCGGCCGGGGCCCATGCCAAAGGCGCAAAGGAAGTGGCGTCGTATATGTGATTCCGAGTAGCCCAGGTAGGCGGCGAGCTCGCGGATGGTATTGGGCTGGGCCTTGGTGCTGTCCAGCCACAGTTCGGCGGCACGGATTTCGGCGCTGATAGCGGTATCGGGAGTGGGCCGGTGCCGGTCGGGAGCCTGATATCCATTCATCGTCTTTCGTCACGCCCCTGGCAGATTCCGCCCATAAAGAGAGTTCCGGTATGTCGGTCGATGGCGGGGTTTGATGCTCTCGCGGTGATGACCGGAACTGCAAAGCAATTGGATGCTGGTTATTTGATGCTCTTCAATAAATAACTGCCATTGCCGGGTTGTGAATGGCGGTGTAGTCCCATTTTGCAGTGTCATGTAAGCCATGTCCTCACTTCGTGTCCCGTGCCTTTCTGAATGGCAGAAGGGCGGCTTACGCTTGCCTCACAGGAAAAACTTAAATAATTGCGTGAGTGAGGTAAGCGATAATGAGTACGAAGGGAACTCGTCTATTTCCTCTGGCCGCCCTGGTGGTTGCCATGTCACTCGCCGGCTGCAGCGGGAGCAGCTCCCTCACCGTTCCGGGAGGCGGTGGCTCCGATGGCGGCTCGGACACTGGTGGCGGTGGCGGTGGCGGTGGCGATAACGGTGGCGGTGATACCGGCCAGACGACAGATACGAGCCTGGAACGGGTCGTACAGGATGCCGGCGATGCCACTCAAGGGCTTGGTGATACCGTCAAGGTACTGGGTGATGGCCTGAGCCAGCAGGAAGTTCCTCTGGTGGGTGGCGTCACCGATGGCACGGGCCAGGTGCTGGTGCACCTGGGCGATGGTGTCAATAGCCTTTCCTCCGGGTTGAATGATGGCCTGGGCAGCTTTTCCGAGAATGACAATGCCTTGGGTACCACCCTGGCCGGAGCCACCGGCGCCGTCTCCGATACGGGCCGAGCCGTAGGGGCCCTCGGGGCTACCGTCGAGTCACTCAATACCCTGCCCGTGCTGATGCAGGTCGATGCGTCGACCGGGCTGGTGACCACGCTCGGCAAGACCGTCGGCGAGCTTGGGGCGACCGTGACCCATGTTGGCGATGTGTTGACTCTGACGCTGACGGCCGAGGATGGCCATCTGGCCGGCCTGACCCGTGAGTTGAGCGCGGTCGTTCGTCCGGTCCTAGCCTCCGTCGAGGGAACCACGCAGCACCTTGGCGACGCCTTGATCGTGGGGCCGGTGGCCAATGACCTGCTGGGTCAGGTTGGGGGCGTGGTGATCGGGCTTGGCGACACCCTGGGAGGGTCGGATCCGCTGCTTGCCGGCCTGGGCGGCACGGTCACCGGTACGGGCAACCTGGTAGGCGACCTGGGGGGGCTGCTGACGGCAGGCGAGGGCACTGACCTGCTGGGCGACGGCCTGTTGGATGGCCTGCTGGGGGGAGAGGGCGGACTCCTCGGCAGCGAAGCCGGCTTGCTTGGTGGCTTGTTGGGCAATGATGGTGGTCTTCTCGGTGGGTTGACCGGTGATCTGCTGAATGGCGAGGGTGGCCTCCTCGGTGGGGTAACCGGCACCGTCGATGGCGTGACCGGCGGCCTATTGGGCGGTGAAGGTGGCCTGCTGGGCGGCGATGGTGGGCTCCTCGGTGGAGTGACCGGCACCGTCGATGGCGTGACCGGCGGCCTATTGGGCGGTGAAGGTGGACTGCTGGGCGGCGAGGGTGGCCTCCTCGGTGGGGTAACCGGCACCGTCGATGGCGTGACCGGCGGCCTGCTGGGCGGTGAAGGTGGACTGCTGGGCGGCGATGGTGGCCTCCTCGGTGGGGTAACCGGTACCGTCGATGGCGTGACCGGCGGCCTGCTGGGCGGCGATGGCGGCCTGCTCGGAGGAGTGACCGGCACCGTCGATGGCGTGACCGGCGGTCTCCTGAGCGGCGAAGAAGGCGGGCTGCTCGGAGGAGACCAGGGTGGGCTCTTGGGCGGTGTCACGGGTACCGTGGATGGCGTGACCGGTGGGCTCCTGGGTGGTGGCCTGCTGGGCGGCTCACGGGAGCCATAAGCTTAAGGCGGCGAATTATTTCGCCGCCTTAACTGTAGGGTCCCGGATGATCAAATGAGCTATAGGAGTTATCCTCTGCTGGCAGCCAGAGAGCTTCTACAGCAATTCATTTGGGAGCAGGTTCATGGACATCAAGCTGCATAAGCAGGCCACCAC
>NZ_BRCY01000010.1:0-111108 GCF_023708045.1 Halomonas sp. NCCP-2165 | reverse complement strand
GCGGCCCCGGACCGGGCCGCCTCCCTGTCGGCCCTCCAGGCCGGCGGCGAGCGTCCCGCCCCCCTCGCCCCTGCCCTGGCCACCCAGGCCCCGCTGCCCAGCGCTGAGCCGGCCCTGGACCCCGGCCTAAGCCGCACGATCGGTATCGAGGCGGGGCTCCCGGGGGCGAGTCAGGGCGGCGCCGCGACATCCCAGGCGGGGCTTTCACAAGGGCTTTCACAAGGGCTCTCTCAGGGCCTCCCCCAGGGCCTGGCCGCCACCGCCAGCCTGAGCGCCCCGCTGGCGACCCAGGCCTGGGAGCAGCAGCTCGGCCAGCAGCTGATCGGCCTGGCACAGCGTGGTGGCCAGGTGGAGCTGCACCTGCACCCCGCCGAGCTGGGGCCGCTGTCGGTGAGCCTCAAGCTCGGCGACCAGGGCGCCCAGGCGCAGTTCCTCTCCGCCCATGCCCAGGTGCGCCAGGCGGTGGAACAGGCCCTGCCGCAGCTCCGCGAGGCCCTGGCCGAGCAGGGCATCCAGCTGGCCGACACCTCGGTGGGTGAACAGCGCGGCGAACGTCACGACGGCTTCCTCGCCCGGGGCGAGTCCGGCGCAGGGGGCGGCGAGCCCCAGGCGGATGAGGCCCCGGCACCGAGCGGTGACAGCGGTCGTCAGGCGGCCAGCCTGGCCGCCAGCCTGCGCGGCGGCGTCGATCTCTTCGCCTGAGGCAAGGGCGACAAACCCCGGAGATAGGGCGCTTCCCCCGCCCTGTTCGATTCATCGGGCCCGAGCCGGCTAGGGCATACTCGGGCCCTCTGTAGACAAGGAGTACCCATGGCGAACGCGACGGCAAAGGCCGGCGGCTCCCGCAAGACGGCCTGGCTGATTGCCCTACTGGTGATCCTGGTAGCGGCGGTGGCGGCGGTGAATGTCTATCTGCTGCTGGAACAGCGCGGCACCGCCCAGGCCAGCGCGGCCGAGGCGGCCCCGGCGGTGGCCCCCAGCCCGATCTTCGTGCGGGTCGATCCCTTCACCGTCAACCTGCAGAGCGAGCGCTACAGCGATCGCCTGCTCTATGTGGGCCTGACCCTCAAGGTGGGCGACGAAACCACCCAGCGCATCCTCGAGGAGCACCTGCCGCTGGTACGCAGCCGCCTGCTGCTGCTGTTCTCCGAGCAGTTCGACGAGGACCTGATCGCCCCCGGGGGTCGCCGGGCCCTGGCCGAGGAGGTGCTGCGCCTCTTCGACGAGCCCCTGACCCAGCCCCAGCCGGAACTGGCGGTGCAAGAGGTGCTCTTCACCGAGTTTATCGTGCAATAACCCACAGGCGCTTCCGCACCATGTCTCAAGACGATCTGCTCTCGCAGGAAGAAATCGATGCCCTCCTCAAGGGCGTCAGCGGCGAGGAGGACGGCCCCGGGGAGAACAGCGGGGAGTCCTCGCGCATTCGCCCCTACGACCCGGCCACCCAGCATCGGGTGATCCGCGAGCGACTGCAGGCGCTGGATATCATCAACGAGCGCTTCGCCCGCCAGTTCCGCATGGGGCTGTTCAACCTGATGCGCCGCAGCGCCGATATTACCGTGGGAGCGGTGCGCTACCAGAGCTACAGCGATTTCTCGCGCAATGTGCCGGTGCCCACCAATATCAACCTGATCGGCATGAAGCCGCTGCGCGGCTCGGCCCTGGTGGTCTTTCCTCCGACCCTGGTCTTCATGGTGGTCGACAACCTCTTCGGCGGTGACGGGCGATTCGTCACCAAGTCCGAGGGGCGCGAGTTCACGCATACCGAACAGCGCATCATCCGGCGCATCCTCAACCTGGCCCTGGACAGCTACCAGGAGGCCTGGAAGTCGGTCTATCCCCTGGAGATCAGCTTCCTGCGCTCGGAGATGCAGGCCAAGTTCGCCAATATCACCAACTCGCCCAACGAGATCGTGGTCAACACCAACTTCCATCTGGAAGTGGGCAACCTGGCCAGCGATTTCCAGATCTGCATGCCCTTCTCGATGATCGAGCCGCTGCGGGACCTGCTGGCCAACCCCATGAGCGACTCCCAGGAGGGCGGCGACCACAAGCAGTGGACCCAGCGCATGGCCGGGGAGCTGCGCCAGTCCGAGGTGGAACTGGTGGCCGAGTTCACCACCCTGCCCTCGCAGATCGCCGAGGTGCTCTCCCTTCAGGAAGGGGATGTCCTGCCCCTGGAACTCCCCGACACGGTCACCGCCCATGTGGATGGCGTGCCGGTAATGGAGTGCGACTACGGCAGCCAGAACGGCCAGCGCGCGCTGCGCGTGAAACGCATGATCGACCACCTCTCCCAGCACGTGCCCACCAAGACCGACTTCGTCAAGGGCGCCGTGTCGAAAGCCAAGGAAGCCAAGCATGACTGATCCCAACAAGCCCGACGATCAGAAACCCACCGAGGACGCCTGGGCCGACGCCATGGCCGAGCAGCAGGCCGCCGAGGGCAAGACGCCTGCCGAAGAGGTCGATCCCTGGGCCGAGGCGATGGCCGAGCAGCAGGCCGCCGAGGGCAAGAGCGACGCCGAGGAGGCCGATCCCTGGGCCGACGCCCTGGCCGAACAGGGCGCCGGCGAGGATCAGGCGCCCCGGGCCCAGGCCGCCGGCGAGCAGGTCTTCCGCCCCCTGGGCGACGGCGGCCCCGCCGGTGCCCCGCGGGACCTCGAGATGATCATGGATATCCCGGTCAAGCTCACCGTGGAGCTGGGCCGCACCCGCATCACCATCAAGCAGCTGCTGGAGCTGGCCCAGGGCTCGGTGATCGAACTGGATGGCCTGGCCGGCGAGCCCATGGATATCCTGATCAACGGCTACCTGATCGCCCAGGGTGAGGTGGTGGTGGTGGATGACAAGTACGGCATCCGTATCACCGAGATCATCACCCCCTCCGAGCGCGTCCAGAAACTGAACCGATGAGCGACGCCAGCGATACCGCCCTCGCCGGGGGCGAGGCCCTGGTGGGCCTGGCCACCCTCGGCAAGACCGCCGCCGCCCTGGCCCTGGTGCTGGGGCTGATCTTCCTCTCCCGCTTGCTGTTGACCCGGCTGGGGCCGGGGCGTCGCGGCCAGGCACTCGGCCTCCGGGTAGTGGCCAGCGCCCCCCTGGGCGGCAAGGAGCGGGTGGTGGTGGTGGAGGTGGATGACACCTGGCTGGTGCTGGGCGTGAGCGCCGGCGGCGTGACCCCGCTGCATCGCCTGCCGGCCCGGGAGGCCAGCGCCGATAAGGCCCTGGCCCGGGGCCTGGATGAGGCCGACCAGGGTGGCTTCGGCGAGCGCTTCGCCGCGGCCCTGAAGCACAACCTGGGTGGCCGGGGAGGGCGTCATGGGGATCGCTAGGTCGCGCCTGCTGCGCCTGTGGCCCTTGCTGGCCCTGCTGCTGGCCTGGCCCGGCCTGGGCCTGGCCCAGGAACTGCCCGGGATCACCAGCCGCCCCCTGGAGGATGGCGGTCAGCAGTGGTCGATGTCCCTGCAGACCCTGCTGCTGCTCAGCAGCATGGCCTTCCTGCCGGCGCTGCTGCTGATGATGACCTGCTTCACCCGCATCATCATCGTGCTGAGCCTGCTGCGCATCGCCATGGGCACCCAGTCCACGCCCCCCAACCAGATCCTGCTGGGCCTGGCGCTGTTTCTGACCTTCTTCGTGATGTCCCCGGTGTTCGGCCAGGTCCATGAGCTGGCCTGGGCCCCGCTGAGCGCCGGCGAGATCAACTTCGATGCCTTCCTGGCCATCGCCGCCGAGCCCTTCCGGGAATTCATGCTCGGCCAGACCCGGGAACCGGACCTGGCGATGTTCGCCGACCTGGCCGGGGCAGGCCCCTTCCAGGGGCCCGAGGACGTGCCCCTGCAGGTGCTGGTGCCCTCCTTCGTCACCAGCGAGCTGAAGACCGCCTTCCAGATCGGCTTCACCATCTTTATTCCCTTCCTGATCATCGACCTGGTGGTGGCCAGCGTGCTGATGTCGCTGGGCATGATGATGGTGCCGCCGGCGACCATCTCGCTGCCCTTCAAGCTGATGCTCTTCGTGCTGGTGGACGGCTGGCAGCTGATCATCGGCTCGCTGGCGGAAAGTTTCTATATCTAGGCCCCCGGGCAAGGAGCGACCCATGACCCCCGAAATGGTGATGAGCCTGGCCTACCAGGGCATGCAGGTGACCCTGTGGCTGGCGGGGCCTTTGCTGCTGACCGCGCTGAGCACCGGCCTGCTGGTCAGCCTCTTCCAGGCCGCCACCCAGATCAACGAGATGACTCTCTCCTTTATCCCCAAGATCCTCGGGGTCTTCGCCGTGCTGGTGATCTCCGGCCCCTGGCTGCTCAAGCGCATCACCGACTTCACCCGCGACCTCTTCGGCAATATTCCGACGATGATCTCCTGAGATGGTCGAGGTCACCTTCGCCCAGCTACAGGCCTGGCTGGTCGCCTTCCTGTGGCCCTTGATGCGCATCACCGGCTTTATGCTGGCCGCCCCCCTGTGGGGCCACTCCAGCGTCCCCAACCCGGTGAAGATCGCCTTCGCCGTGCTGGTGACGGTGGCCGCCGCCCCGCTGCTGCCGCCCCTGCCCCAGGTACCGCTGATCTCCTGGGCGAGCCTGGGCATCGTGGTGGAGCAGCTGATCATCGGCATCGCCATCGGCCTGGTGATGCAGGTGACCCTGGCGGTGGTGCAGGCCACCGGCGAGTTTATCGGTCTCTCCATGGGCCTGGCCTTCGCCACCTTCTTCGATCCCTCCAGCGGCACCAATACCATGGTGCTCTCCCGGGTGCTCTACATGATCACCCTGCTGATGTTCCTGGCCTTCGACGGCCACCTGGTGGTGCTGGAGATCCTGGTGCGCAGCTTCAGCCTGCTGCCCATCGGCCTCCAGGGCCTCAACCCTGGGGCCTTCGAGATGCTGGCCCGCTATGGCGGCACCATCCTGATCTCGGGCATGCTGCTGGCCCTGCCGGTGATGGGCGCCCTGCTGGTGATCAGCCTGTCGCTGGGCATCCTCAACCGCTCGGCGCCCCAGCTCACCGTCTTCAATATCGGCTTCCCCACCTCGCTGACCGTGGGGCTCTTCCTGCTGATGATCCTGATGACCGACCTGGGGCGCTTCCTGTCGCGACTCTTCGCCCAGGGCATCGACTTTATCTATCGGCTGCTCGAGGCCCTGGCGCCGCTGGCCTGACGCCTTATCAAAAAAGGGCCGCCCCTGCCGGTCGGTATAAACGCGCCGATGGCGAGAGCCATTCGACGGCGACCAAGGCTCCATACGCTGCAATAGAAAAAGCGCCCCCGAGACGATTCGAGGGCGCTCCTGCCATATCCGATGTGCCCGGAGCGTCGGATGCGCCTTCGGCTTATCCGACCTACAGCTGGTCGAAGAGGGAGACGCCCTGAATATCGACGAAGGCCTTCTGGGCCGCCATCAGCCCCACCTGGCGCAGGCTGTAGTCGGCGGCGGCCTCCACATAGTCGAGGTCGACCAGATCGGAGAGGGTCTGCTCGTAGTTGAGCATGCGGTTGCCGGCCACGCTGTCCACCACGTCCAGCTCGTTGAGCCGCGCCCCCACCGAGGCCCGCACGGTGAGGATATTGTCCTGGGCGTTGTCCAGCTCGCGCAGGCTGGTATTGAGGGTATTGCGCAATGCCGCCTTCTCGGCGGGGGTGTCGGCGGGCGTCTCCAGCACGGCGATGGCGTTCTCCAGGGTGCGGAACAGGTCCGGCTCCATCTCGGTGGCGCGGCCCAGGGTCAGCTCGTCACCATCCGCGGGCGTCCCCTCGAGCTCCACCGCCATCCCGGCGACTTCGATACGGGTTCCTTCGCTATAAGCCCCCGTCTGCACGCTGGCGCCTCCGGCATCGAAGATCTCGTAGTCGAAGCCGCCGGCACCATCGTCGCTAAAGACGATGCGGTGCTGCTGACCATAGGCGGGGTCGGTGAGGTCCGTGGTCAGGGGCGAGCCGTAGGTGACATTGCCGGCGTTGCCGCCGTCCGCCTTGGCCAAGAGGCCGGCGCTGGCATGCACGCTCTGGAAGATATCGGCGCCGGTATCGGTGACCGGCATCTTGCGCGCGGCATCGATCTGCTGCTCGCGATTGCGGCTGTCGCCCTCGTACTGCACGGCGCCGCCGGCATCCTTGGCGAAGGGCGGCGCGTCGTCCCGGTAGCCGCCGAACAAATAACGGCCGTTGCCATCGGTGCTGTTGGCCTGGCCCAGCAGGGACTCGTAGAGCCCCTTGAGTTCGCTGGCCACGGAGTTGCGATCCACGTCGCTCAGGGTATCGCTGGAGGCCTGCAGCAGCAGGGTCTTGGCGCGGGTGATGCCGTCGTTGGCGCTGTTGAGCACGCTCTCGCTCTGGGCCAGGGCATTGCGGGCGCTGACCCGGGCGTCCATGTACTGCTGGGTCACCGCCTTGGCCTGATCGACCCCCACGGCGCGGGACGCCGCCTGGGGGTCGTCGGAGGGCTTGTTGACCCGCTTGCCGCTGGCGATCTGCTGGCCGATCTCCAGGAAGGCGCCCTGCTGACGGTTGAGGCTGTTGACGTTCTGCTGGAACAGGGTCTGGGTACTGATACGCATGAAAATTCCTCGCCGCCTTAGCTACGCAGGTTGAGCAGGGTATCGATGATGGTGGTGCCGGTCTCGATCACCTTGGCGTTGGCCATGTAGTACTGCTGATAGCGCATCAGGTTGGCGGCCTCCTCGTCCAGGTTGACCCCGGACTCGGACTGCTGCACCGCGCTGAGCTGATCTGTCAGCCCCTGCTGGGCCTCGGCATTGACCTTGACGATATTGGTGCGGTTGCCCACGTCGCTGACCAGGGCGCCATAGGCCTGGCTAAAGGTCGCGCCGCCGCCCACCAGTTGCTTGTCCTGCAGTTCCTGCATCGCCAGGGCATTGCGGTTGTCGCCGCTGAGGTCCTCTGTCCCGGCGGCGATCTTCGAGGTATCGCCGATCAGGTTGTCCATGCCGCCGGCGGCGCCCTTGAGGGGCTGCACATTGAAGCGATCGCCGGCACCGGGGGGACCGTTCTGGATGGTGATCTCCAGCCCGCCGAAGGCAAGGGTGGGCGGCGTCGCGGCACCGTCGTAATTGACATCGGCGGGATCCAGGGTCTCCCCGGTATCCTGGCGGGTCACCACATAATTGCCGCCGTCGTAGACCACGTCATAACCGGTGGCGGCCAGGTGGGTCAGGTCGCCGGGCCCACCCACCGGATCCTTGTAGGTGCCGAAGGCCACATCCAGGGAGGCGGTGCCGCCATTGCTCTCGTGGTTAAAGGCCTGGGGCTGGCCGAGACCGAACATATCGCCGCCGGCATCGCCGTTGAGGTCGATCCCCTGGCGGTGCTGGACATTGAAGGCCTCGGCCAGGGAGACGGCCATCTGGCCGAGCTGATTCTGCACCCGGTCCAGGCTCTCGGTGCGGAAGGTCATGATGCCGCCCAGGGTACCGCCCTGGATGACGTCTTCCTCGAGCTTGGTCAGGTTACCCGCCGGATCGCGATAGCCGATGATGGTGCGCTCGGGGTCGCTGGCGTCGCTGACCGCCTCCAGCTTGAAGGCCTGGGTCCCCGCCACCAGCGGCTGGCCATTGGGCAGGCTGACGTTATAGCTCTTGCCGTCCTGGATAGTGAGGCGCAGGTCGAGGCGTTCGCTCATCTCGTGGACCAGGTGGTCGCGCTGATTGAGCAGGCTATTGGGCGCCTCGCCGCTGCGTGCCCGGGCCAGGGCGATCTCGCGATTGAGGTAGGCCAGCTCCTCGGTGGCGTTGTTGATCTGGGTGATCTCGTCGCGGATCAGCCCATTGACGCCGTCCTGCATGTCCGCCAGGTAGCCGTCGAAGGAGCGGAACTGGGCGCTCAGGGTATTGGCACTGCCGATCACCCCCTGGCGGGCCGCCGGGTCGGAGGGGGCCCCGGCCAGGTCCTCCAGCGACGAGAAGAAGTTCTGCATCAGCGGCGCCAGGCCGGCGTCGCGATCGGCCAGCAGGCTGTCGATCTGGCTGATCTGGCTCTGGTAGGTATTGAGTGCCGACGACTTGCTGGTGGCGGCATTGAGCTGCCCCGCCACGTACTGGTTGAACTGGCGCTGGATGTCCTGCACCTGGACGCCGCCGTTGCCGCCGCGCCCCTCGCTGAGGATGGTCAGCTCCCGGTTGTAGCCCGGGGTGTAGACATTGGTGATGTTGTTGCCGGTGGTGGCCAGGGCGTTCTGGGCGGCATTGAGGCCGCTGACGCCGATGGAGAACAGGCTCATCCTTCGCTTCCCTTGAAGATGTTGGTTTTCTTATCGGCCGTGCCGCGACTTACTTTAGGCTTATCGCAGATCAGCGTGAATCCACGACATGGCAGAGCCTCGGCTTGCTATTGTGGGAGTTTGGCTATGCCGAACAATTGGCGCCGCCAGGCGCCTCGGGGCTCGCCAGGATCGCCCTGCGGGCGATATCGCGCGGAATCCGCGCTCCCACAATAGGGTTCGCGCCAGAGTGCGAAGAACCAAACTGTAGGTCCGGCCTGGCTAGGTCCGGGCCGGCTTAGCGGCTGGCCAGCCGCGGCCCCTCCGGCAGCGGCCCCAGGCTGTCCATGATGCTGATCAGCTTGTCGGCATACTGGGGGTCGGTGGCATAGCCGCCGGCCTGCAGGGCGTGGGCGGCCTGGCGGGCATTGCCCGCCGCCGTGACCCCGGCGTAGCGGGGGTTGTCGCCGATCAGCCGCGCATAGTCGGTAAAGGCCTCGGCGTAGGAGTCATAGACCCGGAAGCGGTCGCTGATGCGGGTGCGCTGGCCATCGAGATACTCGTGGGTGACGATCTCGGTGGTCTCGCCCCGCCAGTGCCGACCGGCCTTGATGCCGAAGAGGTTATGGCTCTCGCCGCCGTCCCGGGTGGGAATGCCGCGCCGTCCCCAGCCGGTCTCCAGGGCCGCCTGGGCCAGGATCAACTCGGCGGGCACCCCGCTGGCCTCGCTGGCGCGCCGGGCCGGCTCGGCCAGGCGCTCGACGAAGGCCTGCACATGCTCGGCCCGCTCGCCACCAGCGGCCCGCCCGGCGGGGGCCTCCACCGGGGGCTCGCTGGGCACCGGCTCAGCGCCGCCCGCCGGGCGGGCCGCCAGGGCCTGCATAAAGTCGGCGGGGGCCTGCTCGCCCATCGACATCAGGGGGCGCGGCGTGCCCCGCGGAATGCCGGCGATCAGCTCGCTTTCCCGCTCGTTCGGCGCTACCGATCCCAGGTGGCCCTCCAGCTGACGCACCAGCGCCTCGGCCAGGCCCATGCCGCCGCCCCGGGCGCTCAGGTGCTGGGCGAGTTGCTGGTCATGCAGCTCGGTATAGAAGCGGGTCTGCTGACTGTTCATCAGATCGCTGTCGGGGATGGCGGCGCGCATGCTCTTGAGCATGCGCTGCAGGAACAGCGCCTCGAACTGCTGGGCGGCCCCCTCGAGGCCGGCCCGCTCGTCCTGGCGGGCGGTGTGGCGCAGGCGCTGGATGCCCTGCACATCCAGGGCGAACTGGCCGGAGAGGTCGTTGGCGCTCATCACAGGATCTCCAGTTCGGCGCGCAGGGAACCGGCGGCCTTCAGGGCCTCGAGGATCGACATCAGGTCCTGGGGCGTGGCACCCAGGGCGTTGAGGGCATTGACCACCTCGGTGAGGTCGGCGCCCTCCACCACCCGCAGGTAGGCGTCCTGTTCCTGCACGCGGATCTCGCTGTCCGGCACCACCACCGTGGTGCCCTCGCCGAAGGGCGCCGGCTGGCTGACCTGGAACTGGGTATCGATGGTGATGGAGAGGTTGCCGTGGGCCACGGCGGCGCGATGCAGGCGCACGGCGCCATTGAGCACCACCGAGCCGGTGCGCGAGTTGACCACCACCCGCGCCGGGGCCTCGGTGGGGGTCACGTCCAGGCTCTCGATCCGAGCCATGAAGCCGACCCGGGCATTATCGTCGAGGGGACCATCCAGGGCGATCACCCGACCGTCCCGGGCCGAGGCCACCACCCGACCGAATTCGCGATTGATGGCCGCGACCACCCGCTGGGCGGTGCCGAAGTCGGCTTCCTTGAGCTCCAGCTCCAGCAGGCCGCCGTTGGCGCCCAGGTTGAGGGGCACCTCGCGCTCCACCATGGCGCCACCGGCGATCCGCCCGCTGGCCTGATGATTGACCTGCACCGAGCTCCCCCCCGCCTCGGCGCCGGCGCCGCCCACCAGCAGATTGCCCTGGGCGATGGCGTAGGTATCGCCGTCGGCGCCCTTGAGGGGGGTCATCAGCAGGGTGCCGCCGCGCAGGCTGCGGGCGTTGCCCACCGAGGAGACCACCACGTCGAGGCGCTGCCCGGGCCGCGAAAAGGGCGGCAGGTCGGCGGTGACCATTACCGCCGCCACGTTGCGCAGCTGCATATTGGTCCCCGCCGGCACGGTGACGCCGAGCTGGGAGAGCATATTGGTCAGGCTCTGGCCGGTGAAGGGCGCCTGCATGGTCTGGTCGCCGGTACCGTCCAGGCCCACCACCAGGCCATAGCCCACCAGGACGTTGTCGCGTACCCCGGCGAAGTTGGCCAGCTCGCGGATGCGTTCGGCCTGGGCCGGCAGGGCCAGCAGCCACAACAGCCCCAGAATCAGCAGGCGGGTGGCGAGTCGAGGTAGCGGTCGGGTCGGGGTCATCATAGGGGCGGCCCGTCAGAAGGGTGAAATATTCAGGAAGAAGCGCTGCAGCCAGCCCATGTGCTGGGCCTCGTTGATATAGCCATCGCCCACGTACTCGATGCGGGCATCGGCCACCTGGGTGGAGGGCACGCTGTTCTGGGCGGTGATGGTGCGCGGGTTGACCACCCCGGAGAAGCGGATGAATTCGGTGCCCTGGTTGATGGCGATCTGCTTCTCGCCGCGCACCCGCAGGTTGCCGTTGTTCATCACCTCCAGCACCGACACCGTGATGGTGCCGGTAAAGGAGTTGTTGGCCTGGGAGCCACCGCCGCCATCGAAGTCGCTGGCCCCGGAGAGGTCGAAGCCGTACTCGGCGAGGGTCTCCAGGGCGTCGGGCAGGGTATCGAGCTCGAGGCTCGCCGAGCCGTTGCGGTCGGCATTGGTGCGGGCGTTCTTGCTGGCGCTGACCTCTTCGTCCAGCACGATGGTGAGGATATCCCCCACCATGCGCGGGCGACGATCCTCGAACAGCGGCTGATAACCGCGACGCTCCTGATAGATGGAACCGTTGGCCACCGGCGCCGGGCGGTCGGGAATGCTGATCTGCTCCTGCTCCCCCACCACCGAGGCGTGGGGGATCTGGGCACAGCCGGCCAGTGCCAGCAGCGTCAGGGCGAGCAGGACCGGGCCGAGGTGTCGCATCGTGGCTCCCATGGCGTCAAGGCATCCTTTAGAGCTGGGCCAGGCGGGCCAGCATCTCGTCGCTGGTCTGCACCGCCTTGCTGTTGATCTCGTAGGCCCGCTGGGTCTGGATCATGCTGACCATCTCCTCCACCACGTTGACGTTGGAGGTCTCCACATAGCCCTGCATCAGGGTGCCGGTGCCGTTCATGCCCGGCAGGCTCTCGTTGCGCGGGCCGGAGGCGGTGGTCTCCCGGTAGAGGTTGCCGCCGATGCTCTCCAGGCCGGTGGGATTGACGAAGGTGGAGAGCGAGAGCTGCCCCACCTCCTGGCTCTGGGAGTCGCCGGGCACCCGCACGCTGACGATGCCGTCCTCGCCGATGGAGATCGACAGGGCGTTCTGGGGAATGATGATCGCCGGCTCCACGGGGTAGCCGTTGGCGGTGACCATCTGGCCGTTCTGGTCGAGCTGGAAGCTGCCGTCCCGGGTATAGCCGGTGGTGCCGTCCGGCATCAGCACCTGGAAGAAGCCGTTACCCTCGATGGCCAGGTCCCGGGAGTTGCCGGTGGCCTCGAGCCCACCCTGGGAGTGCAGGCGCTCGGTGGCCACCGGGCGCACCCCGGTGCCCACCTGCATGCCGGAGGGCAGGCGGTTCTGGATATCGTTGTTGGCGCCGGGCTGACGCAGGTTCTGGTAGAGCAGGTCCTCGAACACCGCCCGGGAACGCTTGAAGCCGTTGGTGCCGACGTTGGCCAGGTTGTTGGAGATCACGTCCATCTGGACCTGCTGCGACTCCAGGCCGGTCTTGGCGGTCCACAGTGAAGAAATCATCGTTGTGTCGTCCTTAGTATCCGGTTAGCCCTGCAGGGAGAGCAGGCTGTTAGCACGCTGGGCATTCTCGTCGGCGCTGGAGATCACCTTCATCTGCATCTCGTAGCGCCGCGCCACGTCGATCATCGAGACCATCGACTCGATGGCGCTGACGTTGCTGCCTTCCAGGGTGCCGCTGGCCAGGCGCACGGCCTCGTCCTGGGGCAGTGCCCCGGCGGGGGCGCGAAAGAGGCCGTCGTCGCCGCGCACCAGGGCCGCCTCGCCGGGGTCGACCAGCTTGATGCGCCCCACGTCCACCAGGGCATCCGCCTGCTGGCCCTCGCCGATGGCGCTGACGGTGCCGTCGGCGCCCATCGAGAGCCGGGCACCGAGGGGCACCACCATGGGGCCGCCATCGCCGATCACCGGGTGGCCGGCGATGCGCAGCACGCCGTCGCCGTCCACCTGGATATCGCCGCGGCGGGTATAGGCCTCGCTGCCGTCCGGGGCCTGCACCGCCAGCCAGCCATCGCCCTCGATGGCCACGTCCAGGTCACGCCCGGTGGTGCTCATGGGCCCCGGCGAGAAGTCGGCCCCCGGGGTGGTGGCGGCCACCGACACTCGGGTCGGCAGCAGGCCATCGCCCTGCACCGGCACCGCGCGCATGGCGTGCAGCTGGGCGCGGAAGCCGCTGGTGCCGGCATTGGCCAGGTTGTGGCTGACCACCGCCTGCTGGTCCATGCTCTGCTTGGCGCCGCTCATGGCGGTATAGAGGATACGATCCATGGCTCAGGCTCCCATCAGCGCAGGTTGATGGCGGTCTGCAGGACCTCATCCTGGGTCTTGATGGTCTGGGAGTTGGCCTGGTAGGCGCGCTGGGTGACGATCATCTCCACCAGCTCCCGGGCCATGTCCACGTTGGAGGTCTCGATGGCCCCGGACTGGATGGCGCCCAGCACCCCGGCCCCCGGCGTGCCGAGCAGCTCCTGGCCGGAGGCCTGGGTGGCGGTCCAGCCGTTATCCCCCTCGGCACTCAGGCCCTCGGGGTTGCGGAAGTTGGCCAGCACGATCTGCCCGGCGGCCACCGACTGCTCGTTGGAGTAGTTGCGCATCACGGTGCCATCCTCCTGGATGGCGATGCCCACCAGGGTGCCGGAGGTATAACCATCCTGATCGAGGTCATTCACCGTGGAGGTATTGGCGAACTGGGTAGAGCCGGTCTGGTTAAAGGCGATATCCAGGGCATCGAACTCGGCACCCAGATTGAGGTTCATATTCACCTGACCACCGCTCACCAGAGCACCGTTGGTATTGAAACCCAAGCTGGTAACTTCTTCAGCGAGGATCTCAGGGGCGCCGGCCGGTCCACCGCTAAGGCGCGCATCGACGCGCCATTCGTTGCCGGCGGTCTTGGTATAGAAGAGGGTCAGGTTGCGGGCATTGCCCTGGGAATCGAAGACGCTGGCCGAGGTGGAGTAGCTATAGGTCGTCGAATCACTCGGATCGAACGTGGAGGCAACCGAATCATAGGGAGCCGCCAAGGCCGTTGCCGGAGATTCGGTTCCGGTTCCCTGATCGATCGCTACCGGGTCGCCATTGGCATCACGACCGATTTCATAGGTCGTACCACCATCCACAAAGGTCACGACGGTTCCACTCTCATCTTCGAGTCGACCAGCGGCATTGAATGAATACGCATCCCCATTGCCATCCACCCAGGCAGGAATGACCGCCTCGCCGGCATCCAGATTGAGCTTGATATTCAGATTATCGGTGGCATTGGCCGGCATATCGTCGGAGGGCACGTTCAGGACCACCGGCTCGCCCCCGGCGGCGACCGCCGAGAAGGGGTCGTTGGCATCTTCCAGGCCATAGCCCATCAGCTTGGCGCCCTGGGCATTGATCAGGTCGCCGTCGGCATTCAGGGAGAGCTGGCCGTTGCGGGAGTAGAGCACCTCGCCACCGCCCTGCTGGAAGCGGTAGAAGCCCTGGCCGGCGATGGCCAGGTCCAGGTTGCGGTTGGTGCTCTCGATATTGCCATCCTTGAAGTTCTGCAGCACCGCGCTGACCCGGGTGCCCAGCCCCACGGAGCCGGCGTAGACGTCGGCGAACTGGGCGCCGGAGCTCTTGAAGCCCACGGTCTGGGAGTTGGCGATATTGTTGCCCACCACGTCCAGCTTGGCGGCGGCGGAGTTCAAACCACTCAATGCCTGGGAAAAGCCCATCTCAACTTCCTCTGCGTCGATGAATAATGCGGGTGTCGCGCCCTGGCCGGACGTCGTTATGAGGTTCTGGCGCTACAGGATCTGCTTGATGTCATCCAGGCCCACCTGGCCATAGACGCCGCCCAGGTCGAGCCGCACGCCGTTGTCGCTCGGCGTCACCCCGCCCACCACGGCGTAGTGCAGGGCGTCGACGCTCACGGAATCCTCGCCCTGGGTGGCCTCGATACGCACCCGATAGGCGCCCGGCGCGGCGATCTCGCCGTCGCTGGTCTCACCATCCCAGCTGAAGGAGTGGACGCCGGCGTCCACCGCCCCCAGCTCGTAGCGATTGATCACCTGGCCGCTGTCATCGACGATGGTCGCCGTGACATTATCCGCAGGCGCCGCCAGTTCCACGCCGAAGGGGGTGGTATGGGCATTGCCCTCGTCATCGGTCTGCAGCAGCACCCGGTTCCCCGGCACCATCACCCCCTTGCCGATCAGGGCACTGGCCTGCAGCTGCTGCCCCGCATCGATCTGGGAGGTGATGCCGTCGAGGGTCTCGTTGAGCTGCTCGATACCGCTGACGGTATTGATCTGCGCCAGCTGCGAGGTCATCTCCGCGTTCTCCATGGGATTGAGCGGATCCTGATTCTGCAGCTGGGTGATCAACAGGGTCATGAAACTCTCGCGGAGCTCCTGGGACTGGCGCGGCCCCAGGCCGGCGTTGCCGCCGCCATTGACGCTGTTGAGGACGTTATTGCCGATCGGCGAGGTCATGGCTTAGCCCTCGCCCAGGGTCAGGGTCTTGAGCATCAGCTGCTTGCTGGTACTCATGACCTCGACATTGGCCTGATAGGAGCGCGAGGCGGAGATCATATTGACCATCTCGTGGGCCGGCTCGACGTTGGGCAGGGTCACATAGCCCTGATCATCGGCCAGGGGATGCTCGGGGCGATACTCCATGCGCATGGGGCTGGGGTCTTCCACCACCTGGGAGACACGCACCCCGCCGACTCCGTGGCGGCCCTGCGCCTGGGTCTCGAACATCACCTGCTTGGCGCGATAGGCCTCGCCATCGGGCCCGGCGACGCTATCGGCGTTGGCCAGGTTGCTGGCGGTCACGTTCATGCGCTGGGCCTGGGCGCTCATCGCCGACCCGGAAATATCGAAGACGGAAAACATCGACATCTGGCTGCTCCTTTAGCCGAGGGACGATCACTCGGGCTGCATGGCGTTCTTGAGGCCCTGGATACGGCTGTTGATCAGGGTCAGGGCGGCCTGATACCGCACCGCGTTATCGGCAAACTGGGTACGCTCGCGGTCCATGTCCACGGTGTTGCCGTCCAGGCTGGGCTGGTCCGGCACCCGGTAGAGGAGGTCATGGAAGCCGCCGCTGGCCATGCCCTGGCTCGGCAGATGCCGCGCCGAGGTGGTGGCCAGTGCGAGGCCGCCGCTGGCCCGCCCCTGGCTCATCACCCGGGAGAGCTCGCCGGCGAAGTCGATATCCCGCGCCTTGTAGTTGGGGGTATCGGCGTTGGCGATATTGCTGGCCAGCACCTCATGGCGCTGACTGCGCAGGTTCAGGGCCTCCTGATGGAGGCGCAGCGACTCAGACAGCCGATCGATCATGGGCACGTCCCCGTAGCCGATAGAAAAAGACGAGGGTGAAGGATAGCCAGGCCATTGTCAGGGCAAAGGGATAAACAGCCGCGGAATTCACGGTCAATTCATCTGCTATGGCCCCGCCAGGCAGCATAGAATCGTAGTCCACACTCCTTCCTGGCGACGCCCTATGTCTCTGCTGACGCGCGTGCTGCTCTTGCCCCTGGCGCTGCTCCTGGCCCTGCCGGCGGTGGCCCGCGGCGACGATGCCCCCCTGCTCGAGGCGGTCCATGCCTTCCTGTACGAGCAGAGCCGGGCACTCGGCGACGAGGTGATGATCGAGGTGCATCCGCCGGCGGGCCGGTTCCCCGCCTGCCAGGCGCCGGAGCCCTTCCTCCCCGGTCAGCGGGAGCTTGCCCCGGGGCGGGTCTCGGTGGGCGTACGCTGCGGCGAAGAAGGCCGCCGGGTACGCTACCTGCAGGCCGAGCTCAGCGTCTTCGGCGAGTACCCGGTGGCGGCGCGGGACCTGGCCGCCGGCGACACCCTCGAGCGCGACGACCTGCGCCTGGCGCGCGGCGACCTGGGGCGCCTGCCACGCCGGGCAGTGCGCGAGATCGAGGCGGCCCTGGGCCAGCAGTTGACTCGCCCCCTGAGAGAAGGCAGCCACCTGCTGGAGGCGATGCTGCGCACCGAGCCCCTGGTGGAACGTCGCCAGCGGGTGGTGGTCGAGGCGCGGGGCCAGGGCTTTCGCGTCACCCGCGAGGGCGAGGCCCTGGAGGCCGGGGGCCGCGGCGAGCGGGTGCGGGTACGCCTGGCCAACCGCGAGATCATCGAGGCCGAGGTGATCGGCGACGCTCGCCTGGCCGTTATCTTTTAGTGGCGTCGCCCGAGGCGGGAATTTTCTTGAGGGCGGGGTTAAAGTCAGCGGCGCGTGCGCCGATAATAGAAGCAGGCACCCCGGCGAGAGGCATTAGGCGTGAAGATCGACAACTCCCATCCCCCCCAGCGGCCCACCCAGCTGGAATCCCAGCGTCAGGAGAAGGCGGCCCCCAAGAGCGCGAGCGGCCAGCCCACGCCGGCGGCGGTGGCGCACCTCAGCCAGCAGGCCCAGGACAGCCGTCAGGATATCGATAACGTACGGGTCAACGAGATTCGCCAGGCGATCAGCGAGGGGCGCCTGGAGATTCGCGCCGAGCGCATCGCCGACGGCCTGATCGAGAGCCTCAAGGAGCTCTGATGAGCCTCGCCGCGCACCTTTCCCGCCAGCAACGACGCCTCGATGCCCTGCTCGACGCCCTGCGCCAGGAGACCGCCGCCCTCGCCCGGGCCCAGGTGGATGGCGACGAGCTGGCTGGCCTGGCCGAGACCAAGCAGCGCCTGTTCGGGGAGCTCGACACCCTGGAGACGCAGCGCCGCCAGGCCCAGGCCAGGCTGGGCTACCCGGAGGGGCGCGAGGGCGCCCGCCAGGCCGCCCTCGATGCCGGCTGCCCGGACGCCTGGCAGGCGCTGATGGCCCTGGCCGAGCGGGTTCGCGAGCTCAATGCCACCAATGGCGAGCTGATCCTCGAGCGCATGCGCCAGAATCAGCAGATGCTCGACTTCCTGCGCGACGCCGCCGGCAAGCCCCTCTATGGCCCCGACGGCCAGGCCCGCAAACGTGCCAGCCGGGTCAGCTCTCAGGCCTGATCTCCCGTGCCGGATACCATGACGCCCGGTCCCTCGAGTCGAGGGGCCGGGCGTCGGGGGTTTTTCGGTTTTTTTCGAGTGGCTCAGGCCGCCTCGAGGGTGACCTCGTAGCCGGTAAACTTGCGCAGGTTGATCACCCCGCTGTCGAGGATCAGGTACTGCCCCTTGAGCCCCATCAGGGTGCCCTCCACCACCGGCTTCTTGTCGAAGTTGTGGGAGACGATCTTGCGCGGGAATTCCAGCACCGGGTAGTCGAGCGCGACCGGGGCGGCCTCCAGCACGCGGATCGCCTCGTCGCCGAAGCGCTCGCGCAGCGCCGCCAGGCCGCTATCCAGCCGCGCCAGCAACCGCTCCCGCTCGGCGACCAGGTCCAGGGGCTCGACCTCCCCCTTGAGCATGGCCCGCCAGTTGGTGCGATCGGCCACCTCCTCCTTGAACAGCATCTCCACGAAACCGGACTGTTGGCGGGTCGCCACCTCGAGGATCGGCAAGGCCTGGATGGCGCCCTGGTCGAGCCAGCGGGTCGGCACCTGGGTCCCCCGGGTGATGCCCACCTTGAGTCCGGAGGAGTTGGCCAGATAGACCACATGGGGCTGGAAGCAGTGGCGCTCGGCCCAGGCCGGCTCGCGGCAGGTGCCGGCGAAGAAGTGACAGGTCTCCGGCTTGACGATGCAGGTGTCGCACTGGGCGAGCTTCTTGAAGCAGGGATAGCAGTAGCCCTGGGCGAAGCTCTTCCTGGTGGCCCGGCCACAGTGGGTGCAGGCGATGGCGCCGCTCCAGGTCAGCCGCAGCGGCCGACCGAGGCGCTCATTGAGGTCGATGCGCCAGTCGCCGGCGCGCAGCGCATAGCGGGCCGGCTCGCCCCCCGCCCCCGGTTCGATGGCCATCTTGCTCAGGCAGCCGCTGGCCAGCGTGGTCAGTTCACCCACTTGATCTCGTCCTCGCCATCCTGCTGGGAGGCGCAACCGGCGCGCTCCAGGTAACCGACCCGCGACGCTTCCGGCACCGCGTGCTCCACCTCGTACTTGAGCACCGCCTCCAGGCAGAGCTCCAGCTGCGCCTCGCTGAGGCGGCGCCCATCGGGCCACTTGCGCAGTTCCACCGCCTGCTTGAGGCTGGCATAGATCGCCGGGGTCATCTGGCGAATCATCTTTTCGAAGGTCATCTCGCTCATGGTCACTTCCTCAGGATTGGCGGGCCCGGGCCGAATCATACCAGCCCAGGATCAGGCCCACGACCAGCCCGCCCAGATGGGCCTCGTTGGCCACGTTGCCGAAGCCCACCGCCGCGGCCATGTCGGTCATGGTGAAGACCATCCAGCCGAGCATAAAGACCACCAGCATCTGGGGCACGAAGAAGCCGCTGCCGGGGGCGCGCCGCGACATCAGCCACACATAGCCGAGCAGAGCGAAGTCGACCCCGGACATGCCGCCGAAGAGCACCGTGCCGGTGGCGTACTGGGCCAGGTTGCCGCCCACCCCGCTCAACAGCACGATCAGCAGCATGCGCCCCCGGCCCCGCAGCGCCTCGATCTGGCGGCCGAAGTACCAGAGCCAGAGCATATTGAAGATCAGGTGCATCCAGCCGAAGTGCAGCAGCGCCGGGGTAAACAGCCGCCAGGGCTGGCCGAGGAGGACATCGCTCATGTCGCCCACCACCAGGCTGCCCCGGGCCACCGCCAGGGGCACGATGGCAAGCCAGGCGATGACCAGATCGCCGAACAGGGCCATGAGTCCGAAGACCGCCAGGCAGGCGGCCAGCAGGCTGGCGGTGACCGGTGCCAGGCGGAAAGGCACCAACCAGGCGGGGGCCTGGGCCGCGGCGCGCGGAGCCCGCCCCTGGGGCATCAGCGGCTCGCCGCGCCGCCAGCGCTCGATGAGTTGCAGCAGCTGTTGATACTGGTCGGGATCGGCCAGCCACAGGGTGTAGCCCTCCTCGTCCTCGGTGAAGCGGTGGCCGATGCGGTGGGCCCAGAGGGCCTGACGCAGCGGGCGGGTATCCACATCGCGGGGCAGGGTCAACGCCTTGTACATGGGGCATGCGGTCCTCGAAGGGTTCCCGGCTAGTTTACCATCGGCGTTGCCAGCGTCGGTAAGCAGGCCGCCGCGGCCACCAGGCCATCCCGGCCGGCGTCTTCCTATGCTGGGGCCCGGGGCTACCCTGGGGGCAGGCACCCGGGAGGCCGGCCCCTCGCAAAGACGCTGTGAATCCGTCCATGGAC
The DNA here is from genome assembly GCF_023708045.1 of Halomonas sp. NCCP-2165. Lineage (NCBI taxonomy): Bacteria > Pseudomonadati > Pseudomonadota > Gammaproteobacteria > Oceanospirillales > Halomonadaceae > Halomonas > Halomonas sp. NCCP-2165. Next base: position 91,281 of record NZ_BRCY01000010.1, on the reverse strand, counting down.
GCTCGACTTTTTCCTGCGGCGCTACGCCATCCTGCTCCGCTTGCAGGGCCGGGGTAGGCCATCCATGGCCTACCCGTTCGGAGCAGTGCTCCTCACCCCTGAAAAAGACGCTTTGCTCCGGCCTGTCCCCAGCGCCCCTAAGCAATTCAAACGGTGATGCCATAGCCGGGCCTAAGAAACTAATGGAGTAGCCTCGACCGGAAACGGGATCAGCGGGCCGCAGCGGCCTGCTTTGCTAAGGCACATTACTGCCACGCAAAAGAAAAAGTCCGGCGGAGGGGGCCGCCGGACAAGAGCAAGGGATCATTCAAGGGAACACCTACTGAGATGGCCGGATGGTGACTTGGTTCGGTGCCGTTCCCGGGAATTTTGTAACCCTTTGTATCAATCGCAATCGATCTCCCAGGGCCGCGGCCGGGCCTGCTCGTCCCGGGGCACCTCCACCCAGACGAAGCGGTCGGCATTGAGCCGTGCCTCGCCGCTCCAGCGGTAGGCCACCAGGCGACCGAACTTGACCGCGCTGTAGTCGAGGCAGGCGATATTCGGGGCCGGCAGGGCCGGGATGCCCTCGCACCAGTAATGGCCGATAAACAGCGGCGGCTCCTCGGGCCCGTAATAGCTGAGGCTGGCCCGCTCGCTGTGACTCAGGGGCCGCCACTCCAGGTCACCGGGCAGGTTGTCGGGCTGGAAGACCACGTCTCCGTAGGTGCGTGGGTGGCGGGCCCAGAAGTGGGTGCGGAAGCTCTGGCGGGTAAAGCCGTCCCCGGAGTGGATGCGCACGTTTTCCGGCAGGCGCAGGTGACTGCCTCGGGTCAGGCGATCGAGGATGCGAAAGGCCTCGCTGCCGGGGTGCACCGACTCGCGCAGGAAGGCATCGTCCATGCGCGCCTCGGGCAGCCGCGCCCGGAGCGCCGCCACCAGGGCATGATCCCAGCAGGCATGCACCACCCGCAGCCCCTCGAGCTCCAGCACCAGCGGGATCTGCATAAACCAGGCCAGGGTATCGTCCCACTCCGCCGGGTGATCGTGGTACTGCTCCAGGGTCTCCTTGATGATGCGGTTATGGCGGGGGCTATGGGGCCGCAGCCAGCCCTGCCCCTCGGCGCCGGGGTGACAGTAGGCCAGGGCGTTGTATTCGTGATTGCCCATCACGATCAGCGCCTCGCCCTCCTCCACCATGCGTCGGGCGATGCGCACCGCCAGGCGAATACGCGGCCCCCGGTCGATCAGGTCGCCGAGGAAGATCACCCTGCGCCGGGGATGGCGGTAGACGCCGCCACGCTGGTGGTAGCCCAGCTTCTCGAGCAGGGCCCCCAGGGTGGCGCCACAGCCGTGCACGTCACCGATCAGGTCATAGCCTTCGACGCGATTCATCTCAGCTCCCCAGACGGCTGCCCCAGCCGAGCTTGCTGCGGCATACCTCGTAGAAATTATGGCCCGGCGGATGCACCAGCTTCAGCCGCTGGGGCTTGCGGCGCACGTAGAGGACGTCGTCGGGCTTGGAGACCACCCGGGTCTGGCCGTCGCAGCTGACATGGGGGTAGGCCTCGTTGGTCTCGCCGATATGGATGCGAATTTCCGAGGCGGCATCGATGACGATGGGCCGACTGGAGAGCGTATGCGGAAACATCGGCACCAGGGTGATGGCGTCGATACGCGGGTGGACGATGGGCCCGCCCCCGGAGAGGGCATAGGCGGTGGAGCCGGTGGGGGTGGCGATGATCAAGCCATCGCTGCGCTGGCTGTAGACGAACTGGTCGTCGATAAACAGCTCGAACTCGATCATGCGCACCGCCTTGCCGGGATGCACCACCACGTCATTGAGGGCATCGGCGCCGCCCACCAGGGTGTCGTTGCGATAGACCTCGGCGTCGAGCAGGAAGCGCTCCTCGATCGCGTAGTCCCCGCCCAGCACCTGGCCGACCTTCTCCTCCAGGTCGTCGGGGGAGATATCGGTGAGAAAGCCCAGGCGCCCGCGATTGACCCCCAGCACCGGCGTGCCGCTGCGGCAGAAGGCCCGGGCCGCGCCGAGCAGGCTGCCGTCGCCCCCCACCACGATCACCAGGTCGCAGATCTCGCCCAGCAGGCTGCGGCTGGCCTCCTGCTGGCCGTGATCGAGCAGCACGGTGGCGGTGCGATCCTCGAGGATCACATGGTAGCCGCCCTCATGGAGAAAGCGGATCAGGCGCTTGAGGGTCTCCACGACCTTGGCGCTGCCCAGGCGGCCGATCAGGCCGATGGTCTTGAAGGCTGTCATAGGCTCGGCGTCTCCCTTCGAGGCCGCTCATTATGCGGTTCCGGCAGACCCCGAGCAAACTTGGCTTGGTGATTCAGGCCCGCGCCGCGAGGCTCCGGCGACGCACCCACCATTCGTTGACCAGCAGGGAGGCCACGATGATGGCGCCCCCCAGGGCCAGCCGCGACAGGTCCGCCTCGCGGTTCCAGATCAGCAGGTTGACCAGCAGTCCCGCCGGGATCAGGGCATTGTTCATGATCGCCAGGGCGCCGGCATCCACCCGCGTCGCCCCCTGGTTCCACAGGAAGTAGCCGAGCCCCGAGGCCACCAGCCCCAGCCAGGCCAGCACGCCCCAGTGCAGGGAGGTGGTGGGCAGTCGCTCGATATTGCCGAACAGCAAGAAGGCGAGCACCACCAGCGCCAGGGCCCCCAGATAGAACCAACCGAAGGCGCCATGCCGGGGCAGGTCATCGGGCAGCCGCGGCGCCAGATGGCGGTAGGCCACCTGGCCGAAGGCGAAGCACAGGTTGGCCCCCTGCACCACCAGGAACCCCAGCCAGAAGCCGCTATCCACGTCGTCATAGCGGATCACCGCCGCCCCCAGGACGGCGATGGCCGCGGTGACCAGGTAGAATGGCGAGAAGCGCCGGGCCAGGGCATCGTCGAGCAGGGTCACGTAGAGCGGCGTGAAGATGGTGAAGAGCAGCACCTCCGGCACCGACAAGAGCAGGAAGGACTGGTAGAAGAAGATATACATCAGCCCCAGCTGGATGGCGCCGATGCCCATCAGCGCCAGCTTCTGGCCTCTCGGCAGCCGACGCGGCCTCAGGAAGGGCAGGAACAGCAGGGTCGCCAGGACGATGCGCACCAGCACCGCGAAGTAGCTGTCCACCTGACCGGACAGGTAGACGCCGATCAGCGAGAAGGAGAAGGCCCAGAGGCCGGTGACTCCGATCAGATAGCCCATGGTAAACCCCTAAGGAAAGAAAAGTTGACCGCGATTATACGCCTCACCGAGCGCCTGACCAGTATTCGCCGCCTCGCTTTCGTCTCACGCCCGGGTCCCGCGTCCCGCAGCGGCTGGGCGGGCCGCGCCAGGGGGGACGTCCGCGTCGAGGTGAGCACGGAGGCACCAGGCAAGACGATCCGCTTTTTCGAGAGCGGCACCTTTCTGCTCGAGGGGCGGTCGACGCCGGTGCCCTTCAGCAACTGCTACCGCTGGGAGATCGGCGACACCCGTATCGCCCTCTTCCATGAGCGCCGCGGCGCCGACCGGGCGGTCTGGCTCTTCGACCTGATCGCCGCAGACTCGGCGTCCCTGGTCAGTGCCGAGGCACACCTGTGCGGCGAGGATCGCTACCGGGCCCGCCTGGAGCTGGTGGACGAGGGTTTCGACCTGAGCTGGACCATCCAGGGGCCACGCAAGGACGAGTCCCTGAGCTACCGCTACCGGCGTTGAATACGACGCGGCCCCGGGCATGCCCGGGGCCGTGTGGCGCAGGTAACCGAGGCTGACTAGCGGCTGCCGGCGGCCATCCACTCCTCCATCATCTGATCATAGGGCACCGTCTGCCCCGGCGGCCGCTCGTCTTCCAGGCGCGGCTTGGGGGCGCCGGGCTCATTGAGCCAGAACTCGGGGTCCCGCTCGTCGTTGAGCAGCGGCGCATAGGTCTCGAAGACGTTGGCCCGGGCCAGGCGTCCCATCAGGTTATCCAGGTCGGCGGCCAGGTTATCCAGGGCCTGCTGGGGCGTCACCTCACCGCTGACCGCCGGGGCCAGGTTCTGCCACCACAGGGGCGCCATGCGCGGATAGTCGGGCACGTTGGTGCCGGTGGGGGTCCAGTTGGACTCGTTGGCGCTGCGATAGAACTCCACCAGGCCACCCAGGCGCGGCGCCATCTCGGTCAGGGTGTCGGAGAAGATATCGGAGCGGCGAATCGGCGTCAGGCCATCGAGCAGCTTCTCCAGGGAGACCGTCTTGGACACGGTGAACTGGGCGAAGAGCCAGGCGGCGGTGCGCCGATCCTCCGGGGTCGAGTCGAAGAAGGTCCAGGACCCCACGTCCTGATACCCCACCTTCATGCCCTCTTCCCAGTAGGGCCCCACCGGTGACGGCGCCATGCGCCAGAGGGGATTGCCCTCGTCATCGGTCACCGGCAGGCTCGGGTCGGTCATGTCCGCGGTGAAGGCGGTGTACCAGAATATCTGCTGGGCAATATTGCCCTGGGCCGGCACCGGCCCGGCCTCACCGAAGGTCATGCCCTGGGCCTCGGGGGGCGCATAATCGCGCAACCAGTCGACCATCTTGGTCACCGCGAAGACCGACGCCGGCGAGTTGGTGGCGCCACCACGGCTGACGCTGGCCCCGACCGGCCGGCTCTGCTCGTCGACGCGAATGCCCCAGTCATCCACCGGGTTGCCGAAGGGCACCCCGGGGCTGCCCATGCCCGCCATGGAGAGCCAGGAGTCGTGGAAGCGCCAGCCCAGGGAGGGGTCTCGCCGCCCATAATCCATATGGCCATAGACCCGCACGCCATCGATCTCCTCCACGTGTTCGGAGAAGAACTCGGCGATATCCTCGTAGGCGGTCCAGTTGGTGGGCACGCCCAGCTCATAGCCGTAACGCTCACGGAACCGGGCCTGGAGATCCTCGCGCTGGAACCAGTCGTAGCGGAACCAGTAGAGGTTGGCGAACTGCTGGGTCGGCAGCTGGTAGAGGCTGCCATCGGGGCCCGTGGTGTACTGGATGCCGATGAAATCGTCCAGGTCCAGGCTGGGCAGGGTGAAGTCGGCCCACTCGTTGGCCATGGCCTCGGAGAGGTTGATGGTGGTGCCATAGCGAATATGGGTACCGATGGCGTCGGAGTCGTTCACGTAGGCGTCGTAGATATTGCGCCCCGACTGCATCTGGGTCTGCATGTTATCCACCACATCGCCTTCGCCGATGATGTTGTGGGTCACCTCGATGCCGGTGATCTCGCTGAAGGCCTCGGCGAGGACATCCCGCTCGTAGGCGTGGGTGGTCAGTCCCTCCGCCACGGTATTGATGCTCATGCCGCGAAACGGCTCGGCGACCCGGGCGAACCACTCCAGCTCGGCGATCTGCTGCTCGCGGGTCAGGGTGGAGTCCTGAAAGACCTCGTCCACCCAGCGCTCGATCACGGCGCGGCGCTGTTCATCGATGGCGTGCGCCCCGCCCGAGGCGATCAGCAGCCCAGAGGCGACGATCGCCAGGCCCAGTCTCTTGTTCTTCATATCGACCTCATTTCGCTTATGGAAACCATCCTGGTTTGGGGTGGTAGCGGCGTCCCTGCCGCGGGCATTGTTACACTTGCGTGCTGCTTTCCTCGACTAGGCTCTGTGCGAAAACTGTCTGCGCTCGGCCATACGGCGTTAAAAATCGGCTCAAAGTACTCATTTACACCGCGTAAACTCCGTCTTTTCGCCGATTTTTGCCTTGTCTGGCCATCGCTCGCCGACTTTTCGTACAAACCCTAGCCCCAGCGCATCAGGATCAATAGCCAGACCACGGAGGCGGCCAGGGCGAGCCAGATGCTCAGGGAAGTGAAGCCGATCACCGCCAGATGGATATAGGCGGCGGACAGCAGGCCAATAAAGAGGCGGTCGCCGCGGGTGGTGACAATGGGCAGGAAGCCCTTGCGCTCCACCGAGGGCGAGATCACTTCCCAGGCCGTCATGCCGGCCAGCATGGCGGCGATGGTGGAAAAGAACACCGCCGTGGGTAGGGTCCAGACCATCCAGGACATGACATGACTCCTCAGGTACGGCCCAGGGCGAAGCCCTTGGCGATATGGTTGCGCACGAAGTAGACCACCACGATGCCGGGAATGATGGTCAGCACCCCGGCCGCGGCCAGGGTGCCCCAGTCGATGCCCGAGGCGGTGGAGGTGCGGGTCATGATGGAGGCGATCGGCTGGGCATTGGTGGCGGTCAGGGTCCGCGCCAGCAGCAGCTCCACCCAGGAGAACATGAACAGGAAGAACAGGGTGACGCCGATCCCCGAGCGGATCATCGGAATAAAGATCTTCACGAAGAAGCCGGGGAAGCTGTAGCCATCGATATAGGCGGTCTCGTCCACCTCCTTGGGCACGCTGCTCATAAAGCCTTCGAGGATCCATACCGCCAGGGGAATATTGAACAGGCAGTGGGCCAGGGCCACGGCGACATGGGTATCGAAGAGCCCCACCGAATAGTAGAGCTGGAAATAGGGCAGCAGGAAGACCGCCGGCGGCGCCATCAGGTTGGTCAGCAGCCAGAAGAACAGGTGCTTGTCGCCGATGAAACGGTAGCGGCTGAAGGCATAGGCGGCGGGCAATGCCACCACGATGCTGATCAGCATGTTCATCAGTACATAACCGATGGAGTTCACATAGCCCATGTACCAGGTGGGGTCGGTGAAGATATTGGCATAGTTGTCGAAGGTCAGGTCCTGCGGCCAGAACGACAGGGTGCCGAGAATCTCGGTATTGGTCTGGAACGACATGTTCAACAGCCAATAGATCGGCAGCAGGATAAACAGCAGATAGAGCCCCAGCAGCAGCCGGGAACGCCCCTTCGACGAGCCCCGGGTGCGGCGTTCGACGCGGGTGGGCACCACCGTCTCGGCCGCCTCGGAGTCGGCGCGACGCTCCGCCTGGCGGTCGGGGCTGGTCAGCGTATCGGTACTCGGATTCATGGTGGCCCCCGTCAGTGCTTGTCTTTTTGCAGGTTCATGATGGCGGTGTAGAACACCCAGCAGACCAGCAGGATGATCAGGAAGTAGATCAGCGAGAAGGCCGCCGACGGTCCGACATCGAACTGGGCGATGGCCATGATCGCCAGGGACTGGCTGAGGAAGGTGGTGGAACTGCCCGGCCCGCCGCCGGTCAGCACGAAGGGCTCGGCATAGATCATGAAGGAGTGCATGAAACGCAGCAGCACGCCGATCACCAGCACATTGGTCAGCTTGGGCAGCTGGATATAGCGGAACACCGCCCAGCGCGAGGCGCGGTCAATACGCGCCGCCTGGTAGTAGGCCTCGGGAATCGAGCGCAGCCCGCTGTAGCAGAGCAGCGCGATCAACGGCGTCCAGTGCCAGACATCCATCAGGATAATGGTGGCCCAGGCATCCACCGGGTTACGGGTGATGTTGTAGCCGTAGCCCAGCTCGCGCAGCCCCCAGCCCATCAGGCCGATATCGCCGCGGGTGAAGATCTGCCAGATACTGCCCACCACGTTCCAGGGAATCAGCAGCGGCAGGGTCACCAGGATCAGCACCAGGGAGGCCCGCCAGCCCTGCTTGGGCATCAGCAGGGCGATACCGATGCCCAGGGGAATCTGGATCGCCAGGATGGTGAAGGAGAAGGCGAATTGCCGCAGCAGGGCGCCCTGAAGCGCCGGATCATTGAGCATCGCCACGAACCACTCGGTCCCGGTAAAGAAGCGGGTATTGGGATCGAAGACGTCCTGTACCGAGTAGTTGACCACGGTCATCAGGGGGATGATGGCGGAGAAGGCCACCAGCAGCAGCATGGGCAAGACCAGGAACCAGGCCTTGTTGTTCTGTACCTTGTTCATTGGGCCACCTCCACCCGGTATTCATCGATATAGAGATGCGTGGCGTCCACGGGAAAGCGCACATGGGCCCGCGGGCCCTGCAGCGTGACGCCCTCGTCGAGGCGTGCCTTGAAGGCGGCACTGCCGAGCCGGAAGGAGAGAATGGCGTAGGTCCCCAGGTCCTGAATATCCTCCACTTCGACCGCCAGGGTCTCCTCGCCGGGCGCCTCGCTCACCTCGATAAATTCGGGACGAATGCCCAGCTTGATATTGCTCGAACCGCTGCGACGCGCCGCCTCCAGCAGGGCCGGCGCCACCGGGATGGGCAGGGTACCGAAGGCGAGCCCCCGGGGCGTCAGGCTGACCTCCAGGAAGTTCATGCCGGGACTGCCGATGAAATAGCCCACGAAGGTATGCGCCGGGGTCTCGAAGAGCTCCCGGGGCGTGCCGAACTGCACCACCTGGCCCTCGTACATCACCGCGATCTTGTCGGCGAAGGTGGACGCCTCCAGTTGGTCATGGGTGACGTAGATCATGGTGATATTGAAGCGCTGATGGATCTCCTTGAGCTTGCGGCGCAGCTTCCACTTGAGCTGGGGATCGATCACCGTCAGTGGCTCGTCGAAGAGGATGGCGGAGACGTCATCGCGTACCAGGCCACGCCCCATGGAGACCTTCTGCTTCTCGTCGGCGGTGAGGTTCTTGGCCTTGCGCGACAGCAGCGGGGTCAGGTCGAGGATATCGGCCACCTCCTCTACCTTGCCCTTGATCTGCGCCTCCGGCGTCTTGATATTGCGCAGCGGGAAGGCCAGGTTGTCGAACACCGTCATGGTGTCGTAGATCACCGGAAACTGGAAAACCTGGGCGATATTGCGCTCCTCCGGAGGCAGCGCATTGACGATGCGATCATCGAAGATCACCTCGCCGTCCGAAGGCTCCAGCAGCCCCGAGATGATATTGAGCAGGGTCGACTTGCCGCAGCCGGAGGGCCCCAGCAGGGCATAGGCCCCGCCCTGCTGCCATACATGGCTCATCTGGCGAATGGCGTAGTCCTCGGGCCCGGCGGGATCGGGACTGTAGGTATGGGCCAGGGCGTTGAGGGTAATCTGCGCCATCTCACTGTCCTCCCAGGTGCGACGGGATATGCACCACAGCGCCATCCCGGTCGAAGGCATAGACCCGGTGGGTCGGCAGGTAGACCTTGAGGGGCTGATCGACCCGGAACTCGTGCACCCCCGCCAGGTGGAGCACCAGGGAGAAAAGCTCGTTGCCCACGTGCAGGAAGGTCTCGGAGCCGCTGATCTCGGCCAGCTCGACCCGCACCTCGAGCTCCAGGTCATCGTCGGCCTGGGGCGTCAGGCCGATATGCGAGGGCCGCACCCCGAAGTGGTACTGCCCGGGAGCGAGGGAGCCCAGGTCCTCGTTGAGGGGAAAATGCATGCTGCGGTCGAAGGTGACCTCGCGGCCGGAGACCAGCCCCGGCACCACATTGATGGGGGGCTCGGAGAACATCTCGGCGGTGAGCAGGTCCCGCGGCCGGTGGTAGACGTCCTCGGTGCGCCCATATTGCAGCAGGCGACCCTCGTGGAGCACCGCCGTCCTGCCGCCCAGGGCCAGGGCCTCGTTGGGCTCGGTGGTGGCATAGACGGCGATGCAGTTGCGCGCCTTGAACAGCTCCCGCAGCTCCTGGCGAAACTCCTCGCGAAGCTTGTAATCCAGGTTGACCAGGGGCTCGTCGAAGAGGATCAGGTCCGCCTCCTTGACCAGGGCCCGCCCCATGGCGGTGCGCTGCTGCTGGCCCCCGGAGAGCTCCTGGGGATAGCGACTCAGCAGGTGATCGATATGCAGCATTTCCGCCACCTCATGGACCCGGCGGGTGATCTCGGCCTTGGCCACCCGCGCCAGGCGCAGCGGCGAGGCGATATTGTCGAAGACCGTCAGGGTGGGGTAATTTATGAACTGCTGATAGACCATGGAGACGTTGCGCCGACGTACCGATACGCCGGTGACGTCTTCGCCATTCATCAGGATGCGTCCGCGGGTGGGGCGGTCGAGGCCGGCCATCAGGCGCATCAGGGTCGTCTTGCCGGCCAGGGTTCGCCCCAGCAGGACATTGAAGGAGCCAGGGGCCAGCTCCAGGTCAATGCCCTCGATATGGGTATTGCCATTGACCACATGGTCAACGCCTTCGAGTTTCAGAGACATGATGTGCTCGCTGGAGAGTTGTTGTCGTTGTCGTCGGCCTGCGTCGCGATATCAGGGTCGGGGCGAGGATCGCTTCGGCGTGTGGCGCCCGGCCCCGACCGGGGCGGTTTCGTGTCGGGCCTGGGAGTAATGCCCGCCCCTTCGAATCGTACAAACGAAAAAGAAATGTTCGTTTACGATAACCAGGCTAGCCCAGCAGCGGATCATCGGCAATAGAATGAACGCTCAAATATCGCTAGACCTTAGTCGAAGAAGCCGGTCGACTGCTGCCCGGCCTCCCGGAATCGAATAAGTCGAAATATTTCAATTATTTATACCTAAACACACCCAGAAAGAGCCGCCAAGACGGCCCCGGGCCCCGATAGGCGTCGCGCCATGCCAGATGTTCGCTTTCAAACATGGAATGCGAACGGCATCGAGCGAGGCGCTCGCCATGGCACGGCAGGCTCCCTATCGACGGGGGAGAAGGGGAAAAAAGCCCCGAACGCGTCGGGGCAAGGGGCTAGGAGAGAGACTGTCGGGGTGGAGCCCCCTCAATCGGCGGCCGCCTCTTCGGCATCCTCGCGCTCCCAGTCCATGGTGCGCTTCACCGCCTTCTTCCAGCCGCGATACTTGCGATCGCGCAGCTCGGGGGCCATCTGCGGGGAGAAGCGATGGTCCAGCTCCCCCTTGGCGGCCACTTCCTGCCGGGTCCAGATCCCCACGGCGATGCCCGCCAGGTAAGCGGCCCCCAGGGCGGTGGTCTCGGCGATGCGCGGGCGCTCCACGTCCACCCCCAGCATATCGGCCTGGAACTGCATCATGATGTTGTTGGCCACAGCGCCCCCGTCCACCCGCAGCGACTTGAGGGTGATCCCGGAATCGGCCTGCATGGCATCGATCACGTCCTTGGTCTGGTAGGCCAGGGCATCCAGGGTGGCGCGGGTAATATGCTCCTTGCGGGTGCCCCGAGTCAGACCAAACATCGCACCCCGGGCGTACATGTCCCAGTAGGGCGCTCCCAGGCCGGCGAAGGCCGGCACCACATAGACGCCCCCGGCATCGTCCACCTTGCCGGCGTAGTACTCGGAGTCCTCGGCGGAGTCGATCAGCTTGAGCTCATCGCGCAGCCACTGCACCGCGGCCCCGGCGATAAAGATCGACCCCTCCAGGGCGTACTCGACCCGGCCATCGATGCCCCAGGCGATGGTGGTCAGCAGGCCGGACTTCGACGGCACCGGGGTCTCGCCGGTATTCATCAGCAGGAAGCAGCCGGTGCCATAGGTGTTCTTGACCATGCCTTGCTCGAAGCAGGCCTGACCGAACAGGGCCGCCTGCTGGTCGCCGGCGATACCGGCGATGGGAATCCGCGCACCGCCGAACATCTCGGCAGCGGTGGTGCCATAGACTTCGCTGGAGGAGCGCACCTCGGGCAACATGCCGGAGGGAATGCCCAGCTCATCCAGCATGCGTCTATCCCACGCCAGCTCGCGGATGTTGTAGAGCAGGGTGCGGGAGGCATTGCTGTAATCGGTCACGTGACGCTCGCCGCGGGTCAGGTTCCACACCAGCCAGCTGTCCATGGTGCCGAACAGCAGGTCGCCCCGGGCCGCCCGCTCCCTGGCTCCTTCCACGTTATCGAGGATCCAGCGCACCTTGGTGCCGGAGAAATAGGCATCGACCACCAGGCCGGTGGTGTCGCGGATATAGGCCTCCAGTCCCTGGGCCTTGAGCTCGTCGCAGAATTCCGCGGTGCGGCGATCCTGCCAGACGATGGCGTTGTAGATCGGCCGGCCGGTGTGGCGATCCCAGACCACGGTGGTCTCGCGTTGGTTGGTGATACCGATGGCCGCCACCTCGGAGGGCTTGATGCCGTTGGTCTCGAGCACCTCCCGGGCGACCCCCATCTGGCTGCCCCAGATCTCCATGGCATCGTGCTCGACCCAGCCCGGCGTGGGGTAGTGCTGAGTGAACTCCTTCTGGGCGCTGCCGATGATACGGGCATCGCGGTCGAAGAGAATCGCGCGACAACTGGTGGTGCCCTGATCGAAGGCGAGGATATAGGGTTTATGCATGGCGTTCGGACTCCTGACTCCAACGGCTATTGTCATTGTGAGACATAAGGACGGGCCTGTCCGGCCGGGCTCGGACATCCGCCAGGCGGCACGCCTCATGGCTCCCGGGCTGGGCCAGCCCCTGCAACAGAGGGCTGTCGAATATCCATCACGGATGAATTCGAACACCACTCCACCACCGACGTTTGATTTCGATCACGAATCTAGCCACCCAGGCATCGAGACACAACAGGCAGCCCTCGAGTCGGGCTAAGACATTCGTCTAACTCGATGAACCCTGGATTCTCGCCCCGCCTAAAAATCAAAAATTTTTTCAATTTAATCAACATATTGAATTATTTTCCCGAGCTTTCTCCGCAGCAAAGCCCCCATCGGTCCAAGCGAAGCCTTGATGTTCGCCTCATCTTCTTCTATTTTCGCTTTCAAACATCCACGCTTTTATTGCGGACCCATAACGACAACGGAAGCACACCATGGCCTCGCAGACTCCCCTTCTCGATCTCTTCGTTATCGGTGGTGGCATCAACGGCACCGGCATCGCCAATGACGCCGCCGGTCGCGGCCTCAGGGTCGCCCTGTGCGAGCAGCGCGACCTGGCCAGCGCCACCTCCTCGGCCAGCAGCAAGCTGATTCACGGCGGCCTGCGCTATCTGGAGCATCGCGAGTTTCGTCTGGTGCGCGAGGCCCTCAAGGAGCGCGAGGTGCTGCTCAAGAAGGCGCCGCATATCATCTGGCCGCTGCGCTTTATCCTGCCTCACCGCCCTCATCTTCGCCCGGCCTGGATGATCCGCACCGGCCTGTTCCTCTATGACCACCTGGGCAAGCGCGACAGCCTGCCCGGCTCCCGACGCCTGAGCTTCGCCGGCCAGGGCCCCCTCAAGCCCGAGATCACCCAGGGCTTCGAATACTCCGACTGCTGGGTCGACGATGCCCGACTGGTGGTGCTCAATGCGCTTCAGGCCAAGCAGCAAGGGGCGGAGATCCTGGTCGGTACCCGCTGTGTGGCGGCCCGCCAGGTGGATGACATCTGGGAGATCGAGCTGGAAGAGGTCGGCAGCGGCCGCCGCCAGACCCGCCGAGCCAGGGCGCTGATCAATGCGGCGGGCCCCTGGGTGGAGGAGTTCATTCGTGAACGGACCCAACGGCGCTCCCGATACGGCATCCGCATGATCCAGGGCAGCCACCTGATCGTGCCGCGAATCCACGACGACGAGCGGGCCTATATCCTGCAGAACCAGGACGGTCGCATCGTCTTCGTCCTGCCCTATCAGCAGGACTTCAGCCTGATCGGCACCACCGACCGCCGCTACCGGGGCGATCCGGCCGAGGTGGCGATCAGCGACGAGGAGACCGGCTATATCCTCGCCGTGGTCAACGAGCATTTCCGTACCCAGCTGAGCCGCGACGACGTGGTCTCCTCCTATTCCGGGGTGCGCCCGCTGTGCGACGACGAGTCCACCGACCCTTCCGCCATGACCCGCGACTATACCCTCGACCTGGACACCCAGGGGCCGCCTCTGCTGTCGGTGTTCGGTGGCAAGATCACCACCTACCGCAAGCTGGCCGAGAGCGCCCTGGCCCAACTGGCCCCCTACCTGCCCGACATGGGCCCGGCCTGGACCGCCGAGGCGCCCCTCCCCGGGGGCGATATCGGCAGCCAGGCGGCCTTCGTGGCACGCCTGCTGGCGGACTACCCCTTCCTGGGTAAGGCTCGGGCGCGACGCTTCGCTGCCAGCTACGGCAGCCTCTGCCTGGAGTTCCTTCACGACTGCCGGGAGGACACCGACCTCGGCGAGGACTTCGGCGCCGGCCTGAGCCGCCGAGAGGTGGATTATCTGGTGGAGCAGGAATGGGCTCGGGGCGCCGACGACATCCTCTGGCGGCGCACCAAGCTGGGGCTGCGCCTGAGCGATGCCGAGCGCCAGCGGCTGGAGGATTATCTGGCCGAACGCCTGACCCCGGGCACCCGGTTCGGAGAAGCCACCTCCTGACGAGGCACGGCCCTGCCCGTGGATGCCGTCGGAGACGCGACGCGGGGCAAGCTACTTCTTGGGCCGCCGGGGGGCTATCAGCGGTGCCTCGACATGGCCCTCGACCTCGTAGTGCAGGTGGGCCTCGGGATCGATCTTCTGGCCGAGCTGCTCGGCCTCGCCGGCCAACTCGTCGTGATAGCGCGCCCAGTCTTCCCAATCATGGGGCGTTCCGGCCCGGGGCGGGCGTTGCCCCGACTGACGGGCCCGGGACCAGGCCAGTTCCTCCAGGGTATTGGGCTTGTCCTCATCCTTGCCGATCGCCACTCCCTTCCTGGCCAGGTATTCGCGTGCATCCATGGTGCCTTGCCTCCCACTTTTGATTAACCATGACTATCAAATAATTCAAACCAATCAACTTTCACTAGCATCGTGCGCCACGGATACTCCTGCCACTACCGCCATGGCACCCGCGCCGAAGCCTCTCTAGATTGGAAGGGTCGCGCGCGACGAGGTTCCAGGGCCGTCCTTTTTAACGGAAGAAGGAGTGCATGATGCAAGAACGCCAGGTCGATATCGCCATCATCGGTGCCGGAACCGCCGGCCTGGGGGCCTATCGTACCGCCAAGCAACATGGCGGCCGGGTGGTGATGATCGAATCCGGTCCCTATGGCACCACCTGCGCCCGGGTCGGCTGCATGCCCTCCAAGCTGCTGATCGCCGCCGCCGAAGCGGCCCATCAGGCCCGGCACGGCGATCCCTTCGGCGTGCATGTGGAGGGCCGGGTACGCATCGACGGCGAGGCGGTCATGGCCCGGGTCAAGCGCGAGCGGGATCGCTTCGTCGGCTTCGTGGTCGACTCAGTGGAGCGACTGCCCGAGGCCGATCGCCTGCGCGGCCATGCCCGCTTCGTCGACCCCCATACCCTGATCGTCGATGAGCATACCCGAGTGCATGCCAAGCGTATCGTCATCGCCACCGGCTCGCGCCCCCACTATCCGGACTTCTTCCATGCCGCCGGCGATCGCCTGGTGGTCAACGACGATCTCTTCGCATGGGACGATCTGCCCGGGTCGGTGGCCATCTTCGGCCCCGGCGTCATCGGCCTGGAGCTGGGACAAGCCCTGCACCGCCTGGGGGTGCGGGTCCGCCTGTTCGGCGTCGGCGGCGCCCTGGGCTCGCTCCAGGACCCCGACCTGCGCGACTACGCCGACCGCACCTTCAACCGGGAGTTCTATGTCGACCCGGACGCCAGGGTGGAGAGCATCGAACGGGATGACGAGGCGGTGGTCATCACCTTTGTCGAACGTGGCAGTGGCAAGCGCCTTACCGAACGCTTCGACTATCTGCTGGCGGCCACCGGGCGTCGCCCCAATGTGGACCGGCTGGGTATCGAGGCGGCCGGCCTGTCGCTGGACGAGCGTGGCATTCCCGACTTCAGCCCGCATACCCTGCAGTGCCGCAACGCCGATGGCGGCCCCGGGCATATCTTTATCGCCGGCGACGCCAACCAGCAGCTGCCGCTGCTGCACGAGGCCAGCGACGAGGGGCGCATCGCCGGCGACAATGCCGGCCGCTACCCGGAGCTGCGCGCCGCCCAGCGCCGCGCACCGTTGGCCATAGTGTTTAGCGACCCACAGATGGCCAGCGTCGGCCTCGGCTATGCTGAACTCGAGCGACGCCACGGCGGCTGCGACTGCCTGGCCACGGGGGAGGCCTCCTTCGAGGATCAGGGACGCGCACGGGTCATGGGAGTCAATCGCGGCCTGCTGCGGGTCTATGCCGAACACGGCAGCGGCCTCTTCCTCGGCGCCGAGCTGTTCGGACCACGTGCCGAGCACCTGGCTCACCTGCTGGCCTGGGCCCTGCAACAGCGGCTGACGGTGGCGCAGATGCTGGCCATGCCCTTCTATCATCCGGTGATCGAGGAGGGGCTGCGCACCGCACTGCGCGACCTGAATGCCAACCTCCAACTGGGGGAGCGCCTCGTCGAGCGCTGCATGGAGTGCGGCCCGGGAGACTGACCGCTGGTATCGCTCGCTCAGGTCGGCCCGCGGTCGGGGCCGGCGCGATCGCAGCAAAGGAGACTCGCCATGCCCAACAAGGCGCCTACCACCGTACGTGAGATCATGTCCCGCGACTGCTATCGGGTCCGCGGCAACGCCTCGGTGTCCAACCTTGTCGAGGGGCTGGCACTCCACCGCCTGCCTGGGGCGCCGGTCGTCGACGACCGCGATCACCTGATTGGCTTTATTTCCGAACAGGACGTGCTGGGCAAGCTGCTGGAGAGCACCTACCTCAATGACGAACCTCCCCTGGTCAAGGAACTGATGCGCCACGAGGTGCTCTCGGTGACGCCCAACAAGAGCATCACCGACCTGGCCCAGGAGATGCTGGGCACCAAGCCCAAGGTCTACCCGGTAGTGGAGCAGGAGCGCCTGGTGGGTATCGTCACCCGACGCGACGTGATCCACGCCATCCTGCGAATGCGCAAACGCTGAACGCCTCCCCCTGCCCCCTCACCCCGGCTCCCGCCGGGGTGAGTTCGTTTGCCGTCCTGCAGGCCGGCGCCGCTCGAGCAAAGAAAAGCCGCCCGGGCCAAGGCACGGGCGGCAAGCGGGATCGAAACGCAAGCCTCAATGGAACTCAGTGCGACTGCCATCGACTGAATTCATTGTGCTCACCTGCAGTGTGACCACGGGGCAGCGAAAATTCTCCGCCCCCTGGAAAATTTTCTGTCCGGGCTTTCAACACTCGCTCCGATGCTCCGGCAACCCCTTGTTCCACGGCGACTTTCATCGAGATATGACAGCCCCTGTCGGCAATGGCTGACATCGCGCCTCCCCTCGACCTGCCACCCTTGATGGCAAGGGTACATGGAGTACCGCGTCTTGCAGGAGGCTTATCATGTCAGCGATTCACGTCTATCGGACCGAAACCCGCCACTGGATCATCGACTGCGCCTGCGGCGCCCAGGAAACGGCGCCCAGCCTGTCGCGCATCAGTGGCGATTTCAGCGCCCGGCGCCTGCGTCTCGACACCTATGTGCAGTGCCGCTGCTGCGGTCGTGGCGTCCAGGTCACCGTCGCCCGCCAGGGCCAGGTCAGCCTCTCCCAGCGTTTCCCCCTACTCGGCCCCCAGGCACACCGAGCCGCCCACCTGACGGCCTGACGCGCCCCCCCGGCAAACGCCGCCGTCTTCGGCGGCGTTTGCCATGCCGACCACCGAGCCCCGTTAGATCAGCCACTTAGCAGCAGAATCACGAGAAATACCCATCGCCGCTTGCAAAGCCTAAGCATTTGGTTTTACTATCATTCCGCTTCGCGGGTGTAGCTCAATGGTAGAGCAGAAGCTTCCCAAGCTTAAGACGAGGGTTCGATTCCCTTCACCCGCTCCACTCTCTTCTCGTGTCAACTTATCTTGCCCGCCTCTTCCGGCCCCGCGCTCCCAGCGACACGAGTTCCTGGAGCGGCTTCATGGCACTATTCCTGCTGATCTTTGCCGTCTGCCTGCTGATTCTCGGTGGCATGGTGGCGATTCTCATGCTCTCCCGGACCCCCCGCTATCGCACCGAGGCCGAGGACCTGCTGGCGCTCTTCGATCGCGCCCTGGAGGGCACGGCGCAGGAGGCCGAGTGGCAGACCCTCGTCAACTATCCGATCCGCCACGATGATATCCTCGAAGGCATCCGCCGCCGGGCCCAGCGCCTGATGGACGAGCATGGCCGCCCCTGGCAGGCGGCCCGGGGCGGCAAGCTGTTCAGCCGAGAAGGCTGTGACGAGCTGACCGAGCTGCGCGACCAGTTGGTTCGCCATCGGGCACGGCGACGGCCCCGGTAAGGTCCCTGGTAACGTCCCGAGCGCCCAAAGACTGATACACTAGTCGCCTGCGCCGTTCGCCAAGGCTCGAGGTCGCACCATGCCCAGTGCCATTCGCTTGATTCCCCTCGACAACACCACCCGCCACCATGATCACGACTTCCATCAGATCGTGATCGGGCTGACCGGGCATGCGGAGTTCGAGATCGAAGGCCTGGGTGGCTCCATCGCGCCTCTCTCCGGCTGCATCGTTCCGGCGAGCCATGTGCACTATTACGAGGGCATCGGCGCTAACCGCCAGCTGATCCTCGACCTGCCCCAGCATGCCGCCCCCCTGACCGGCCACTACCATGAACTGGCTCGACTCTTCGACGCCCCGCGCTTCTTCGCCCTGGACGAGCCCCTGCGCCGCTACCTGGCCTTCGTGACCCTGGAGCTGGAACAGGCCCGGGCCCCGGTGCCGCGGCTTCAGGACGACCTGCTCACCGCCACGCTACTGGGTTGCCTGCACGCCCGCCTGCTCCCCGAGGAACGTCCCCAGCCTGGCCGCCCCCTGGACCTGGCCGCCCTGGAGCGCTTTATCGACCGCCACCTGGCCAGTCGCCTGACGGTGGCCGACCTGGCCCAGGAGGCCTGCCTGAGCGAGGCCCACTTCAGCGAGCGCTTCCGCCGCCAGACCGGCCTGACGCCCTATCAGTACCTGCTGCGCCGCCGCCTGGAGGCGGCGCATCGACTACTGACCTCGAGCCGCCTGCCGCTCTCCGAGGTCGCCGCCCTGACCGGCTTCGCCAACCAGAGTGCCCTCTCCCATGCCTTCCGTCGCCGCTATGGTCACCCCCCGGGGCAACTGCGCCGCACGGCGTCGCAACAGCTCGCCAACAGTCGACCAAAGTCGTAATTTTCGCCGCCGTTGGCAACAGAGCCCGGCTTTTTGACAAATCCTGCCGAGAAATTGGCAAGACGCTGACGACTCTCCCACCCTACAGTCAGGCTATCCAAAAAAGGCTTCCGGGAGAGTGACATGCTCACAGCCAAGACCCTGCTCGACGCTTCCACCTGGCAACAGGACCTCGATACCCTCTTCCAGCGCATCAGCGACCACTACATCGTCGACGAGGACAGCTTCGTGGGCGAGCTGGTGACCTTCCTCTCCGCCGATGAAGCCGACTTCCAGCGCATCGCCGCCAAGACCGCCGAGCTGGTGCGGGAAGTGCGCGAGATGGATACCGCCGTGGACACCATCGACGAACTGCTGCAGCAGTACAGCCTGGATACCCACGAGGGGCTGATGCTGATGTGCCTGGCCGAGGCCATGCTGCGCATCCCCGACAAGGAGACCGCCGACGCCCTGATCGAAGACAAGCTGGGCCCGGCGGACTGGCAGTCCTATGTGGGCCAGAGCGACTCCTGGCTGGTCAATGCCTCCACCTGGGGCCTGCTGATGACCGGCCGGGTCGTCACCATGGACAAGCCCAAGGACGGCAAGCCCAGCGGTTTCATCAACAAGCTGGTCAATCGCATGGGCGAGCCGGTGATCCGCCGCGCCATGCGCGAGGCGATGAAGGTGATGGGCAAGCAGTTCGTCCTCGGCCGCGATATCGACGAGGCGCTGAAGCGCTCCAAGCCGCTGTTCGACAAGGGCTACACCTACTCCTACGACATGCTCGGCGAGGCCGCCCGCACCCGCCAGGATGCCAAGCGTTACTTCGACGACTATGCCCGAGCCATCGAGCGGGTCGGCAAGACCAGCAAGGCGCTGCCCGCCAAGACGCCGGCTCCCTCGGTCTCCATCAAGCTCTCGGCGCTGCACCCGCGTTACGAGTTCGGCCGCCGCAGCCAGGTCCTCGAGGAGCTGACCGCCACGGTTCGCGAGCTGGTCGCCCTGGCCCGGGAGCGTGAGGTGGCAATTACCATCGATGCCGAGGAAGTGGATCGCCTGGAGCTGTCACTCGAGGTGTTCCGCGCCATCTACGAGAGCGATGCCGCCAAGGGCTGGGGGCACTTCGGCCTGGTGGTCCAGGCCTACTCCAAGCGTGCCTTGCCGACCCTGCAGTACCTGACCCGCCTGGCCGATCGACAGGGCGACGAGATCCCGGTGCGCCTGGTCAAGGGTGCCTACTGGGACAGCGAGATCAAGGAGTCCCAGCAGCTCGGCGTCGATGGCTATCCGGTCTTCACCCGCAAGGCCAGCACCGACGTGGCCTATCTGGTATGCGCCAACTACCTGCTGTCGGACAACACCCGCGGACGCATCTTCCCGCAGTTCGCCACCCATAACGCCCATACCATCAGCGCCATCCTCGAACTGGCCAACGCCGCCGGGCGCCAGCTCGAGTTCCAGCGCCTGCACGGCATGGGCGAGGCCCTCTATGACGCCGCCCTGAGCCGCGCCCCCCAGGGCACCTACTGCCGCATCTATGCCCCGGTGGGCGCCCACAAGGACCTGCTCCCCTACCTGGTCCGCCGCCTGCTCGAGAACGGCGCCAACTCCTCATTCGTGCATCAGCTGGTGGATCCCAAGGTGCCGGTGGAGTCGCTCTGCGTCCACCCGGTGGAGACCCTGAACCAGCACGAGCGTTACGCCAATCATCGCATCCCGCTGCCGCGGGATATCTATGGACCACAACGCAAGAACTCGCGGGGAGTGAACTTGAATATTCGCAGCCACTACCAGCCGCTCATGGACAAGATGGCGGGCTTCATGGACAAGGCCTATCGGGCCAAGCCGCTGCTGGCCGTGGCGGTGGCCGACGATGCCGCCCAGACCCATGAGGTGACCAGCCCCTACGACCGCAACCAGCGGGTCGGCAGCGTGCAGTGGACCACCAAGGAGCAGGCCGCCCAGGCCGTGGATGCCGCCTGGGCCGCCTTCCCCCGCTGGGAGGCCACCCCGGTGGCCGAGCGGGCGGCCATCATTCGCCGCCTGGGCGACCTGATAGAGGAGCACATGGCGGAGCTGATGACGCTGTGCTCCCGGGAGGGTGGCAAGCTGCTTACCGACGGCGTCGACGAGATCAAGGAGGCGGTGGACTTCTGCCGCTACTACGCCATGCGTGCCGAGGAGCTGTTCGCCGCGCCCACCGCCCTGCCCGGGCCCACCGGCGAGTCCAACGAGCTGATGCTGGGCGGCAAGGGCGTCTTCGCCGCCATCAGCCCCTGGAACTTCCCGGTGGCGATCTTCTGCGGCCAGGTGGTAGCCGCCGCCGTGGCCGGCAACACCGTGCTGGCCAAGCCCGCCGAGCAGACCTCCATCGTCGCCCACCGGGTCATCGAGCTACTGCATGAGGCCGGCATGCCCCGCGACGTGGTCCAGCTCTTGCCCGGCGATGGCCCCACCGTGGGTAGCGTGCTCAGCGGCGACCCGCGCATCACCGGGGTGGTCTTCACCGGCGGTACCGACACCGCCCAGATCATCAACCGCTCCCTGGCGGCCCGGGAAGGCGCCCCGCTGCCGACCCTGGTCGCCGAGACCGGCGGCATGAACGCCATGATCGTCGACTCCACGGCGCTGCCCGAGCAGGTGGTGGCCGATGTCATTCAGTCCGCCTTCCAGAGTGCCGGCCAGCGCTGCTCGGCGCTGCGCGTGCTCTACCTCCAGGACGACGTGGCCGACCGGGTCATCGAGATCCTCGAAGGCGCCATGGCCGAGCTGCGCGTGGGCGACCCCCGTGACCTGGGCACCGACGTGGGCCCGGTGATCGACGAGGAGGCCCGCCGGGGACTGCTGGCGCATATCGACAGGCTCAAGGGCGAGGGCCGGCTGCTGGCCGAGACCCACCTCGACCCGGCCCACACCGCCCACGGTACCTTCGTGGCCCCGGCGGCCTTCCAGATCGACGGCATCGAGGCCCTGGAGCGCGAGCAGTTCGGCCCCATCCTGCATATCGTGCGCTACCAGGCCAGCGAGCTGGATCGGGTGATCGAATCGATCAATGGCCGCGGCTATGGGCTGACCTTCGGCGTGCATAGCCGTAACGAATCCTTTGCCGAGGCAATAGCGCAGAAAATCCGTGTAGGCAACGTCTATGTAAACCGTAATATCATCGGCGCCGTGGTCGGGGTTCAACCCTTCGGCGGCCAGGGACTCTCCGGCACCGGCCCCAAGGCCGGCGGCCCGCACTACCTGCTGCGCTTCGCCACCGAGAAGACGGTGACCATCAATACCGCCGCCCTCGGCGGCAATGCCTCCCTGCTGGCGCTGGGGGATGAGTGATCACGACCAACAATAACCCATAGAAGGATCTCGACATGGTTCAGAGCAATCTCACCATCGGCTTTACCTTCGCCGTCTACCTGCTGGCGATGCTGGGGATCGGCATCGTCGCCTACCGGCGTACCAGCAACCTCTCCGACTACATCCTCGGGGGCCGCTCCCTGGGCCCCTGGACCTCGGCGATCTCCGCCGGGGCCTCGGACATGTCGGGCTGGCTGCTGCTGGGCCTGCCGGGAGCGGCCTATGTCAGCGGCATCTCGGCCAGCTGGATCGCCATCGGCCTGCTGATCGGCACCTGGCTCAACTGGCTGATCGTGGCCAAGCCGCTGCGCATCTACTCCTTCCGGGCCAGCGACTCCCTGACCCTGCCGGACTTCTTCGCCAACCGCTTCCGTGACAGGAGCCAACTGCTGCGGGTGATCTCGGCGATCTTTATCCTGGTGTTCTTCCTCTTCTACACCAGCTCCGGCCTGGTGGCCGGCGGGCGTCTGTTCGAGACCGTGTTCGGCCTCGACTACCGCATCGCCGTGACCGTGGGCACCCTGACCATCATCGCCTACACCTTTATCGGCGGCTTCCTGGCGGTCTCCTGGACCGACCTGATTCAGGGCCTGATGATGGCGGCGGCGCTGGCCATCGTGCCGATCATCGCCTTCGCCGACCTGGGGGGCACCAGTGGCGCCGGCGCGGCCCTGGCCGAGCAGAGCGAGTACATGCTCGCCTGGTTCCGGGACGCCTCCACCGGCCAGACCCTGTCGGTGATCGGTATCGTCAGCTCCCTGGCCTGGGGCCTGGGCTACTTCGGTCAACCGCATATCCTGGCACGCTTCGCCGCCATCCGCAGCGAGGACGATATCCCCACCGCTCGCACCATCGCCGTGAGCTGGACCGCGATCGCCCTGATCAGCTCCATGGCCGTGGGCCTGCTGGGGGTGGGCTTCGTCTCCCGGGAGCTGGGCGATGGCGAGACCGTCTTCATGGTGATGGTCAACCTGATCTTCCATCCGGTGATGGCCGGCATCCTGCTGGCGGCCATCCTGGCGGCGATCATGTCCACCGCCGACTCCCAGCTGCTGGTCTCCTCTTCGGCGCTGACCGATGACTTCTACAAGGCGCTGTTCCGCAAGGACGCCTCCCAGAACGAGCTGGTCTGGGTGGGGCGCTTCGCCGTGGTCGCCATCGCCGTGCTCGCCTACCTGCTGGCCCTGAACCCCGACTCCACCGTCCTCGATCTGGTCGCTTACGCCTGGGCCGGCTTCGGCGCCGCCTTCGGCCCGGCCCTGATCATGTCGCTGTTCTGGCGGCGCATGAACCAGTGGGGCGCCCTGGCGGGCATCGTCGTCGGCGGCGTGACCGTGGTCCTCTGGGCCGAGCTCTCCGGTGGTATCTTCGATCTCTACGAGATCGTCCCGGGCGTCATCTTCGCCTATATCGCCATCGTGGTGGCGAGCCTGGTCACCGCCGAGCCCTCCAAGGAGATCACCGACGAGTTCGATGCCATCAAGCGGGGCTGATGCCCGCCCTCAGACTCCGTCGACGCAACGGGCCGCCCTCGGGCGGCCCGTTGTCGTTGTGCCGGCTCCAATGCCCGCCAAATGGTGGCGCGGGACAAGTGGGCATCGACCTGGCCATCACCGATAACCTGATGCTCAATGGCGCCGTCAATTACGCCGACGTGGATACACGAATCAGCACCAGCGATGGCCAGTCCCTGGGCGAAGCCAAGGTCGACCCGCTGACCATCGGCGGCGGTGTCACGCTGCGCTTCTGATCGATCCCGCCGTCGACCGACGCTCCCCCTGCCAACCTACGCCGCCGGATGCGGCGTAGGCTTTTTCTTACTCCCGGCATCGACTTCCGCGTCTCGAGGCGTCGGCGATCTCCCTTTACCCTTGGGCCCCCTAATGCTCGTGGCCAGACTGGCCGACCTTCCAAGGAGGAACCCCATGCGCAACGCCAAGTGGCTCGCCAGCGCGCTCAGCGCCGCCACCCTGACCCTCGCCGCCCAGACCGCCCTCGCCTATGAGGCCGGCGACTTCTTCGTTCGCGGCGGTTTCGCCAAGACCGACTCCCACTCCGATATCGACCTGGTCGACCCGGGCAGTTTCCAGACCGAACTGGATATCCATGATGGCCGAGGCTTTACCTATGGCCTGGGCTACCTCTTCCACGACAAGTTCGGCGTCGAACTCGCCGGCAGCGAGCACATCAAGCATGACGCCTATCTCGGCGCCCCGGTGGATGTGGCGGGCAGCTTCCAGCGCCTGCCGGTCAACCTGATGGTCAACTACTACCCCCTGGGGGGCCTCGATTCCCGGGTCCAGCCCTATGTGGGCGCCGGGCTCAACTACACCAGCTTCTCGGACGAGCCGGCCGGCGTCGACATGGACGACTCCTATGGCGCCGTGGGCCAGATCGGCGTCGACCTGGCCATCACCGACAACCTGCTGCTCAATGGCTCGCTGAACTATGCCGAGGTGGGCAGCGATGTCTCCTACCTGGGAGAGGAGCTGGGCGAAGCCAAGCTCGATCCGCTGACCATCGGCGGCGGGGTCACGCTGCGCTTCTAAAGCGACGCTGTCCCCCTCTTGCATTGACGCCGGCCCCGGGCCGGCGTCCTGGTTTATGCCGAACAACCACCTGCATTTTTTGCTAGCAATCACCTATTGCGAGATAATATCGACCGTCAAATCACCCGAACATCGAATGTTCCCCACGCAGTAGGTACCTCTCCCGTGAAAACACGCCTCACCGGCCTCGAGCTGCTGGCGCTAGGTTTTATGACCTTCGCGCTCTTCCTCGGGGCCGGCAATATCGTCTTTCCGCCCCAGGTAGGCGTCGGCGCCGGCACCGCCTTCTGGCCCGCGGCCCTGGGCTTTCTGGCCACCGCCGTGGGCCTGCCGCTGCTCGGCATCCTCGCCGTGGCCAGGGTCGGCGGCGGCCTCGAGACCCTGACCGCCCCGCTCCCCCGCCTGGCCGCCCTCGTCTTCGGCCTGGGCATCTACCTGGCCATCGGCCCCCTCTTCGCCCTGCCGCGCACCGGCACCGTGGCCTTCGAGATGGGCATGCGCCCCTTCGTCTCGCTCTCCGATGGCACCGGCCTGGCCCTGCACTCGCTGCTGTTCTTCGGCCTGGCCACGCTACTGGCGCTGATGCCGGGGCGGCTGATGGACATCATCGGTAAATGGATCACGCCGCTGCTGATCCTGCTGCTGGGGCTGATCGCCCTGGCGACCCTGGTCGCCCCCCAGGGTCCCCTGGGCGAGACGCAGGCCGGCTGGCGGGCCGCGCCCTTCGCCGAGGGCTTTCGCAACGGCTACCTGACCATGGATACCCTCGCTTCCCTGGTCTTCGGCATCCTGATCGTGACCGCCATCCGCGACCGCGGCATCCGCGAGCCGCGCCTGATCGCCCGCTATACCCTGTGGGCGGGCATCATCGCCGCGATCTGCCTGGCCGCCGTCTACCTGCCGCTGACCTATATGGGGGCCACCAGCCACGAGCTCGCCGCCCAGGCCGGCAGCGGCGAGCTGATTCCCACCTATGTGGCGGCGCTGTTCGGCCCCTGGGGCCCGGTGCTGCTGGCGACGGTCATCACCCTGGCCTGCCTGACCACCGCCGTGGGCCTGCTGACCGCCTGCGGCGAGTACTTTCATGGGCTCTGGCCGCGACTTCCCTATCGCCTGTTGGTCATCGCCATGGGCGCCTTCGCCATCCTGGTGGCCAACCAGGGCCTGGAGACGCTGATCCGCGTCTCCATCCCGGTGCTGGTAATGCTCTACCCGCCGGCCATCGTGCTGATCCTGCTGTCGCTGATTCGTCCCTGGCTAGGCGACGCGCCGCGGGTCTTCACCTGCGCCCTGAGCCTGACCCTCGCCGCCAGCCTGCTGGATGGCCTGGTGGCCACCGAGCTGGCCGGTGTGGCGGATACCGCCCGCACCCTGCAGCAGTACCTGCCGCTCGGCGAGACCAGCTTCGGCTGGCTGCTGCCGGCGCTGGCCGGCACCTTGCTGGGGCTCGCCGCCAGCCGCCGTCAACGCCCCCTGGAAACCTGAACTTTCAGGAACTTGCGCTGGATCAATACCCCCGGGTGACGGCCTTGTCTTGGGTCAAGATTCGCCGTCGCCCGGGCGGGTAGCCTGGCGTCCTAGGCGTTTCCCGATACAGGAGTTCAGTCATGCGCAAGTCCTCTATGGTTTCCCTGCTCGCCGGCGGCCTGGCCGCCGCCACCCTGCTGACCAGCACCCAGGCCCTGGCCTATGGCGCCGGGGATCTCTACACCCGCCTGGGCATCGCCAAGGTGGCGCCCGAGAACGATAACGGCAGCCTGGCGGGTGGCACCGTCGCCGCCGACGTGCAGGACGAGAACGGCTTCGCCTTTACCCTGGGCTACCGTTTCCACGACAAGCTGGGGGTAGAGCTGCTGGCGGCGCTGCCCTTCGAGCATGACATCGACCTCAACGGCGCCACCCTGGCCTCCACCCAGCACCTGCCGCCCACCCTGACCCTGCAGTACTACCCGCTGGGCGGCACCGAGGCACGGGTCCAGCCCTATGTGGGCGCCGGCATCAACTACACCCACTTCTCCGAGGAATCCAGCGCCCTGGGCGACCTGGACCTGGATGACTCCTGGGGCGCCGCCGGCCAGCTGGGGGTGGACCTGCTGATCGACGAGCACTGGGCGCTCAACGCCGCGGCCTGGTACCTGGATATCGATGCCGATGCCACCCTGAATGGCGCCGATATCGGCACCGTCACTATCGATCCCTGGGTGGTGATGGGCGGCATCGGCTTCCGCTACTGAGCTCCCGCCGGAACGACTCGGGCCCGCCAAGATGGCGGGCCCGAGTCGTTGTCATGCGCCGAGCGGTGAATTACCGGGGGCTATGCCGGGATAGCCCCAGTTGGGCCAGGGTCGACTCATCCAGATCGGCCACCGCTTCCACCCGCGCCAGCTCGGCATGGTAGCCCGGGCTCAGGAAGGGCTCACCGGCCAGCAGGTGCTCCAGATACTCGCGCGCCGGTCGCAGGCGCTCGGCGGTGGTCCCCGGGGCCGCCAGATAGACCCAGGCGTCCCGGGCCCCCTCCGCGGTATGGATCGGCAGGCGCCGCCGCAGATACTCGTGGGGATGTCCCTCGAAGGGATCCATGGCCTCGATCTGGGCCGGGGACATCAGCTCGAACAGCGCCCCCTCCACGCGGCTACCCGGTGTCACCACCACATTGGCATGGGCGATGCCCGGCACGCGGGACGCCTTGTCGAAGGTCAGCCGGTAGTCCCGCAGCACCCCGGCCAGGGCGCGTCGCGTCGATCCGCGCCGCCACCCGGGCGACGTTCATATTGCTGCCGTAGGCGAAGTAGTAGGGCATTCAGTCGGCCTCGTTGATCACCCGGTCCACCTCCTCGATGGCCTTGACCACTAGCAGCAGGTTGCTGGCCCTGACGCCGGACTGCTTGAGATAGACCTCGGCGGCGGGGGCCACCTCGCAGTTGGGTGGCAAGGACCCTTCGGCCTCGACCACCGCGGAGAGCCGGGCGATAAACACATAACGCAGCCACTGGGGCAGCTCCATGGTATCGAGGCAGAACGGCTGCTGGCTGTCGAAGGCCGAGGCGGGGGGGCGGCTCGCCGACCAGAGGTCGGCGGCCTTGAGGGTCGCCTCGAGGCGTTCCAGGGCGTGATCGAGCTCCTGATAAACCGTCATACTGTCTCCGCGCTTGGGCTATTTCCCCAATTATCCCAGCCAGGACGGCCCCTGGCCATCCCGCGACCCACCGCGGCGGGCTGGCGCAGCCAGTTTTCGGACAAGGCTTAGGGCACGGCGGCCTGCTGGGCGGCCAACACCTTGCGCAAAAACTCCCGGGTGCGCGGGTCCCGGGGCTCGCTGAACAGCCGCGCCGGCGGCCCCTGCTCGACGATGCGCCCGCCCTCCATGAAGATCACCCGATCCGCCACGTCGCGGGCGAAGCCCATCTCGTGACTGACCACCAGCATGGTCTGACGCTCGGCGGCCAGTTGCTTCATCAGCCCCAGCACCTCCTCCACCCACTCCGGGTCCAGCGCCGAGGTGGGCTCGTCGAAGAGGATCACCTCGGCCTGGGCGGCCATGGCGCGACCGATCCCCACCCGCTGCTGCTGCCCCCCGGAGAGGGAGGCGGGGTAGGCATCGGCCTTGTCCGCCAGGCCGATGCGTTCGAGGATCTCCCGGGCCCGGGCATGGGCCCTGGCCTTGGGCCAGCGGTTGACCACGATCAGGCCCTCGGCGATGTTCTCCAGGGCGGTCTTGTTGGCGAACAGCGCATAGTTCTGGAACACGAAGGCGGTGCTGCGGCGCAGGGCCAGGATCTCCCGGCGGCTGACCTTCTGGGTATCGAGGCGCAGCTCGCCCACTTCCAGGTACCCCGCGTCCGGGCGCTCCAGGAAGTTGAGGCAGCGCAGCAGGGTCGACTTGCCGGTGCCCGAGGGCCCGATCACCACGATGATCTCGCCCTGCTGGATCTCCAGGTCGATGGCGTCCAGCACCAGGCTGTCGCCGAAGCGCTTGGTGAGTCCCTGTACTCGAATCATCGCTGATAGGCCTCGTTGAGTCGCGCCTCGAGCCGTCGCTGCAGCCAGGCCAGGAGTTCGACGATGCCCCAGTAGAGCAGCGCCACGGTGATAAAGGCCTCGAAATAGAGGAAACTCCCCGCCGCTTCCTTCTGGGTGGCCCCCATCAGCTCGGTGACCCCCAGGGTAAAGGCCAGGGAGGTGGCCTTGATCATGTCGATGAAGTAATTCATCAGGGTGGGCACCGCCACCCGGGTCGCCTGGGGCAGCACGATGCGCCGCATCAGTTGCCCCCGAGTCATGCCGATGGCCAACGCCGCCTCCGTCTGGCTGCGATCGACGCCGACGATGGCGGCGCGGATCGACTCCGCCATATAGGCGGCGAAGTGCAGGGTCAGGCCCATGATGGCGGCGGTGATGCCGTTGATCTGGGTCAGGGCACTGAAGATCTGCGGCAGGCCATAGTAGAAGAGGAACAGCTGCACCAGCAGCGGCGTGCCGCGGAAGAAGGAGATAAACAGCAGGGTCGCGCCGTTCAGCCCGGGAATCCTCAGCACCCGCACCACCGCCAGGGCACAGGCCAACGCCAGCGCCAATACCATGCCGAGCGCCGCCATCTGCAGGGTCAGGGGCAGATAGCGCAGCAGGATCGGCAGCAGCTCGACCATATAGCCGACGTCAAGAATGGCCATGGGGCCCTCCGCTTAGGGACGGGTGATATCGGTACCGAACCAGCGCTCGGAGATCTCCGCCAGGCGCCCCTGCTCGCGCAGCGTCGCCAGGGCGGCGTCGACCCGCTCGCGCCACTCGCGACCCGCCTCGTCATCGCGGAACGGCAGGGCATTGCGAATCTCGGAGAAGGGCTGGCCGGCCAGCTGCAACGGCAGCGGCGTTTCCTGGATCACCTGGCTGGCGCTGACCCGATCCATCACGAAGGCATCCACCCGTCCCAGGGCGGTGTCCTGCTCGATATTGCTCTCGTAGGTGCGAATATCGATCTCATCGGCGAAGGGCAGCTCGCGCAGCAGCTGCTCGTAATTGGAGCCCAGGTTGACCGCTACCTGCTTGCCGCGCAGGTCCTCGACGCCGCTCACCTCGTCGTTGCCACGACGCGTCACCACCTGGGCCCCGTCATAGACATAAGGCGCGGTAAACAGGTACTTGGCTTCCCGCTCTTCGGTGATGGTGATCTGGTTGGCGATGGTATCGATCCGCCCCGACTCCAGCATGCCGAACAGGCCGGAGAAGTTGGCGGTGACGAAGTTCACCTCGACGTCCAGCACCTCGGCCACGGCCTCCATGACATCCACCTCGAAGCCCTGCAGGACGTCCTGACGCACGAAGGTGAAGGGAAAGTAGCCGCCGGACATGCCGACACGCAGTTCATCGGCACTGTCCTGGGCCTGGGCCAGGCCACCGATGGCCAGACCGGCGCCGAGCAGGGTAGCGAGAGTAAGCGAACGCAACATGGGAATCTCCTGACAAGGAAATAATTTTAAGTAATAAAAATTATAATAGCTTATGCCTCTCAGAAAAATGCCCCGCCGGCTGATCGCCGTCCTGTCCCCCGGGGAAAACCCACAGAAGCCCTGAATCAGCCTGTGGATAACCCCTGGACAAGGCGCGCATCGCGAGCCGCCACGCCGCTCCCCGCCACGCGATCAATTCTTGATCATCCACGCGGCATCGGGTGCCGTGAATTTCCTCGCGCCCCCCGGCTGACAAGGCTCCCCACCCGCGGTACAGTGCGCCACTCAGACGGGGAGGAGCCACCATGACGCCGATTCACAGCCTGCACGATTTCTTCACCCGCAGCGGTGCCGAGGTGCGCCTCTACCACCTGGGGCGTCGGGTGACTCCCCTGACGATGGCGGAGCTGGCCCGCTTCGAGGCGCTGGAGACGCCCTGGGCCGAGCCCTGGCAGGGCCAGGCCAGGCTGGCCTGCGTCTTCACCCTGGGCGATGCCCCGGAGCCATTGATCTGGTTCCTGGCCCTGCCCCTGGACGAGCAGGGGCTGCTGTCGCCGGCGCCCAGGGACGCCTTTATCCAGCGCCTGCTGGAGACCCTGGGGCGCAACGTGCAGCGCCTCGGCGAGGCCCGCGACGAGGCCGATCACCTGATGCGCGACAACCCCCTGGCCTTTACGCCCTCCCTGCCCTTCCAGGCCCTGCTGCATGCCCGCGCCAGCCACGACCTGGAGCGCCCCGCCAGCCAGCACCTGGAACTGGTGGAGGATTACCTGGCCGGCGAGCAGGCCGGCCACTGGCAGTCCCTGGGACTGCAGGGCCTGGCGGACTTCGCGGTACGCCACGACGATGCCCAGGCCCGGCAGCTGGCATCGCGTCTGCCCCGGCTACCGGTGGAGGTCTTGCGTCCCCTGTGCCAGTGTCTAGAACATGTGGTGATCCCCACCGAGCTGGCACTGGCCCTGCGCCAACGCGGTGAACAGGCCGCCGAGGCCGGTGACCTGGAGACCCTGTGTGACTGCCTGCGCGCCCAGAGTCGTGGCCCGGCGGAGCCGGTGGCGGCCTGGTACGACGCCCTGCTGGCGGACCCCCATGCCTGCGGCCCCGACCTGCTGGCGGCCATGGCGGCCCGGGGCTGGGAGACCCTGGAGGACGGCCAACGCCTGCCGCGCTACCTGGCCCGACTGGCGGAGGCCCCCCAGGCCGACTTCACCGCCCTGGCGAGGGACCTGGCGTTGATCCCCCGGCTGCGCCTGCCGGTGCTGATGACCCTGCGTCAGGCGCCCCCCGAGTCGCCCATCGCCGCCCGCCTGGGTGGCCTGCGGCGCGACCATTGAGCCCGGCAAGGAGACGGCGATGAAAGAGCTACCCTATGCGGTCAAGGCGGTGATCGGCCGCCGCGAGATGGTCACCCTGCCCCAGTTGGGGCTGAGTTTCTGCTGCAAGGTCGATACCGGGGCGCGCACCTCCTCGCTGCATGCCGAGGATATCGAATCCTTCGAGGAGGACGGCCACGTCTGGGTCAGCTTTACCACCCGGGCCGGCGGTCCCTCCAGCCCAGCGCACCCGTTCAAGCTGCACCTCCATGATCGCCGTCAGGTGACCAGCTCCAATGGCCAGGCCGAGTGGCGCTATGTGATCCGCACCCCCATGCGCCTGGGCGAGCTGGAATTTCCCGTGCAGCTGTCCCTGACCCATCGCGGCAACATGCGCCACCCCATGCTGCTGGGGCGCCGCGCCATGCGTGGCCTGCTGATCGCCCCCGGCGCCACTTTCCTCCACGGTGAGCCCTGACGGGCACGGAGATCCTTGATGCATATCGCCCTGCTGTCGCGTAACCGCAACCTCTACTCCACCCGTCGCCTGGTGGAAGCGGCCGAGCAACGCGGCCACACGGCCCGGGTGGTGGACACCCTGCGCTGCTACATGAATATCGCCTCGCACCGCCCCTCGATTCACTACAAGGGCGAGGAGATCGAGCCCTTCGATGCGGTGATCCCGCGCATCGGCGCCTCGGTGACCTTCTACGGCTGCGCGGTGCTGCGCCAGTTCGAGATGATGGGCACCTATGTGCTCAATGACTCGGTGGCCATCACCCGCTCCCGGGACAAGCTGCGCTCCCTGCAGCTGCTCTCCCGCAAGGGGCTGGGCCTGCCGATCACCGGCTTCGCCCATTCGCCGGACGATATCCCCGACCTGATCACCATGGTCAAGGGCGCCCCCCTGGTGATCAAGCTGCTGGAGGGGACCCAGGGGATCGGCGTGGTGCTGGCGGAGACCAACCAGGCCGCCGAGTCGGTGATTCAGGCCTTTATGGGCATGAAGACCAATATCATGGTCCAGGAGTACATCAAGGAGGCCAAGGGCGCCGATATTCGCTGCCTGGTGATCGGCGACAAGGTGGTGGCCTCCATGAAGCGCCAGGCCGCCGAGGGCGAGTTCCGCTCCAACCTGCATCGCGGGGGTACCGCCAGCGTGATCCGCATCACCCCGGAAGAGCGCTCCACGGCGATTCGCGCCGCCAAGGCCATGGGGCTTCGGGTCGCGGGTGTCGACCTGCTACGCTCCAACCATGGGCCGGTCATCATGGAGGTCAATTCCTCGCCGGGACTGCAAGGCATCGAGGCGGCCACCGGCAAGGACATCGCCAGACTGATCATCGAGCACCTGGAGAAGCACGCCGCCCCGGCTCGCAAGGTGCCGCCCAAGCCCAAGGGATAAGCGACAGGCGCCAAAGTAGCGATTTGTTGCCCTATCTCGAGGCCGCGGGGCGGTGGCCGATACCAAAGGTGCATAAAGCACAAAATATTGTCCCAGGGGGGTAGAAAAACAGTGTTTCCCCCCGCACAATCTGCGTCACCGGAGGAGGTGACTGCTCATGTTTCTCGATAATCGCCAGGTGGCGATGGACAGCGTGCTGGAAGCGCTGGCCGATAGTCTCGACTACTTCCAGGACAATCAGGAGCGCCTGCGCCCGACCCTGCGCGATAAACTCAAGCCCCACTATGAGCAGCGCCACACGGACCTCCAGGAGCTGCGGGAGATGGCCCGCAAGTACCTGCGCATCCTGCCCCGGGACGCCGACGTGGAGCGGGACGACTACCTGTGGCTATGGAGTCGCTTGAAGAGCTTCGTGGGCAACGACTGCCAGGTGCTGATCAACGAGCTGCTGGAGCAGGAGCGGGGCCTGATGCAGTCCCTGGCGACCCTCTACACGCACCCCCTGCCGGACGCCATCGAGCCACTGATCGAACGCTGCCTCAAGGGCTGCCGCGCGCTGATCCGCGAGCTCTACCGGCTGCAGAAACAGCGCCGCTAGGGTGCCGCCGAAGACGACGCAGGCCCGCCAATCATGGCGGGCCTGCGTCATTGGGGCGCCTCGTCCTTTCCTCTGGCTTACGCCTATCGACCCAATGGCATCACCGGTAGGGAATCCTGCCGACTAGAGAGCGACGCCGTCTTCCTCGATCGACGCCTCTCCCTGCGGCGTCACCGGCAGGGGTTCCAGGGGCCCCAGAAAATGGGGGGCCCGCCCCCACACATAGAGATCCCCCAGGGTGCCCAGGCGCGCCAGCCACTCGCGCAGCCGTAGCCGCCAGAGCCCATCCACCGGGCGGGTCGGTGCCACGCACCCCCACGCCTGAAGCCCCAGGGCATCGGCGATCAACAGGGCCCGGGGCAGGTGCCAATCCTGAGTGATCAGCACGGCCTGCTCGACGCCGAAGACGTCCCGCGCCCGCGCCAGGGTGTCATAGGTACTGAAGCCGGCGAAATCCATGGTCATGGCCTCGGCCGGCACCTGGCGGGCGCTCAGCGCCTGCCACATGGCCTGGGGTTCGTTATAGAAGCGGGTCCGGTTATCGCCGGAGATCAGCAGGTGTTCCACCCGCTCCAGGCGCACCAGTCGGGCGGCGGCGTTCATGCGTGCCGCGAAGTGGGGATTGGGGCGACCGCCGCGGGTCCAGCGGGAGGTGCCGAAGACGATGCCCACCGGGGCGGCCAGGCACCGAGACAGCTCGGGCTCGATCTGTTGCCGCGTCTGCTGCAGCACCCAGGCATTGCCCGCCACCAACAGCAAAAGCGCCAGGAGGAGCCCCCCTCCCAGCGCCATCAGACCGATCTTAAGGACGCCTATTGCCCTTCGCCGCATCACCGCTCCTACGCCCTAACCGAAAACTGTCTGCGCTCGCCCATACGGCGTTAAAAATCGGCTCAAAGTACTCATTTACACCGCGTAAACTCCATCTTTTCGCCGATTTTTGCCTTGCGACCCACAGGGAGGCGGGAAGTGCGTGGGCCCGTCGGGAACGGGCCTAGCCTGGCCATCGCTCGCCGACTTTTCAGACAGAGCTTAGAACATGCCAAGTTCCAGCTTGGCCTCGTCGCTCATCATCTCACGGCTCCAGGGCGGATCGAAGACGATATCCACGTGCACCTGGCTGATCTGCGGCGCGCCGAGGATCTTGTTGCGGGCATCCGCGGCGATCACGTCGCCCATGCCGCAGCCCGGGGCGGTCAGGGTCATGCGAATGGTGACGATCCGCTCGCCGCTGATCAGCCGCTCGATACGGCAGCCATAGACCAGGCCCAGCTCGACGATATCGACGGGGATCTCCGGATCGAAGCAGGTGCGTAACTGCTCCCACACGAAGGCCTCGATCTCGTCATCCGTGGCGTCCTCGGGCAGGGTGGGTCGCGGCAGGGCCTCGAGTCCCAGGGCATCCAGGTTGGCGCCCTCCACCAGGTAGAGGCGTCCCTCATGGGCCACGCTCACCGAGCTGCCCTTGGCCTGCATCACCGAGACGACGCTGTCCTCGGGCAGGGTGATGGTCTTGCCGAAGGGGATGGAGATCACCGCCACGTCCCGCTGCAGCGGCAGCTCCTGCCCCTTGTGCAAGCCCTCCAGTTGTTCCATCGCCGACATCTCCCGCTCCTCTGATGTTCGCTTAGCGCACCATGCCGATCACCCGCTCCAGGGCGGCCACGAAGGCGTCCACCTCGTCGAGGGTGTTGTAGGCGGCGAAGGAGGCGCGACAGGTCGCATCGACGCCGAACTGGGCCAGCAGCGGCTGGGCGCAGTGGTGACCGGTGCGGATCGCTACCCCCAGTTGATCGATCAGCAGGCCGATATCCTGGGCATGGGCCCCCTCCACCACGAAGGAGAGCACCCCGGCCTTGTCCGGAGCGGTGCCGAGCAGGCGCAATCCATCGATGCGCGACACCCCCTGGGTAGCACGCCGCAGCAACTGGTCTTCCCAGGCGCCGATGGCCTCGAGGCCGGTGGCGGTGACCCAGTCCAGGGCCGCGCCCAGGGCCACGCCCTCGGCGATGGCCGGGGTGCCGGCCTCGAACTTGTGGGGCACCGGGGCATAGGTGGTACCGGCCTCGAAGGAGACGGTGGCGATCATCTCGCCGCCGCCCTGCCAGGGACGCATCGCCTCGAGCAGCTCGAGGCGCCCGTAGAGGGCGCCGATGCCGGTAGGGCCATACACCTTGTGACCGGAGAAGGCGTAGAAGTCGGCGCCGAGGGCCTGGACGTCCACCACCTGGTGCGGGGTCGCCTGGGCGCCATCCACCAGGATCAGGGCACCATGGCGATGGGCCTCCTCGGCCAGCTCGCGCACCGGATTGATGGTGCCGAAGGCGTTGGAGACATGGTTCACCGCCACCAGCCTGGTGCGCTCGCCGAACAGGGCCCGGTAGGCGGCGAGGTCCAGCACGCCGCGTTCGTCCACCGGGATCACCTTGACGACGATGCCGAGCTCCTCGGCCAGCAGCTGCCAGGGCACGATATTGGAGTGGTGCTCCATGCGCGACACCAGCACCTCGTCGCCGGCGCGCAGGTGGGACCGCCCCCAGCCATTGGCCACCAGGTTGATGGCCTCGGTGGTGCCCCGGGTGAAGACGATCTCGCGGCGATCGGCGGCGCCCAGGAAGTCGCGAACCTTGTCGCGGCTGCCCTCGTAGGCGGCGGTGGCCTCGTCGGCCAGGGTATGCAGGCCGCGATGGATATTGGCATTGAGCCGCCGGTAGTAGTCATCCAGGCAGTCGATGACCTGGATCGGCGTCTGGCTGGTGGCGGCGTTATCCAGATAGATCAGCGGCTTGCCATGGACCTCCCGATCGAGGATCGGGAAGTCGCGGCGCACCCGGGCCACATCCAGCACGGTCGCCTCGGCGGGCGCGGCGAGATCGCTCATGGCTTACTCCTCGTGCAGGGCCACGGCGGCTTCCACCAGCCCGGCCAGGTTGAAACGCTCCGGCAGCTTGCCGGCCACGGCCAGCTCGACCCGCTCGGCCACGGCATCGATGGCCACCTGCTCCATCACCTCGCCGGCGAAGGCCAGGGTCAGCAGGCCCCGGGCGGTGGCTTCGTCGATGCCCCGGGCACGCAGGGCGAAGACCGCTTCCTCGTCGAGCTGACCGGTGGTGGCACCATGGGAGCACTTGACGTCGTCGGCGTAGATCTCGAGCTCCGGCTTGGTATCGATCTCGGCCCGGTCGGAGAGCAACAGGTTGGCGTTGTTCTGGTGGGCCTCGATCTTCTGGCTGTCGCGCTTGACGACCACCCTGCCGTTGAAGATGCCCCGGGCGCGGTCGTCGAGGATGCCCTTGTAGTTCTCATTGGAGAAGGTCAGGGGCGCGTTATGGTTGGCCAGGGTATGGGTATCCAGCAACTGGCGCCCCTGGCCGAAGAACAGGCCGAAGAAGTTGGCCTCGGCGCCCTGGCCGTTGAGGTCGCTGACGATATCGTTGCGCGCCAGGGCCCCGCCCAGGTTGAGGTTGAACGAGGTGAAGCGGCTGTCCCGGGCCTGATCCACATGCAGGCTGGCGATGTGGTGATCGGTCTGGGGCAGCTCCTGGAGCTTGTAGTGGGTGAGGATGGCGCCCCGCTCCAGCAGCACCTCGCTGACCAGGTTGGAGAAGTTGGCGGCGCCCTCCTCGCCCACCTGATGCTCGATCAGGGTCGCCTGGCTGCGTGCGCCGGCCATTACCAGCACCCGCGGATGGCTCATCCGCGGCGTCGCCCCGGCGCTGGAGAGAAACTGCAGGACGATGGGGCGCTCCACCACCGCGCCGGGGGCCAGGCGAATCACCGCGCCCTCCTCGGCGAAGGCGGTGTTGAGGGCCGTGAAGGGCGAGAAGTCGACCCCGGCCAGGCGCCCCAGGGCGCCGCCCACCGCCTCGTGATTGGCGGCCAGGGCCTGGGAGAGCGGCTCGACGCCGACCCCGGCGGGCAGCTCGCCCAGGTCGGAGAGGGCCGGGGCGAAGACGCCGTCGACGAAGCTCAGGCGATGGGCCGCGATGGGCAGGGTCAGGGCGGCGGCGCTGGCCGGCGAGAAGTCCGCCGACTCGGCCAGGGCGAAGTCGCCCCGGGCGATGCCGCGCACGTCGGTGTATTTCCAGGCCTCCACCTTGCGGTCCGGGAAGCCGAGTGCCTCGAAGCGGGCCGCCCCCGCCTGGCGCCGGGCGGCGATCCAGGTGGGCTCGGCGCCGCGGGCCGCGGCGCGCTCGCTCAGGCGGTCGAGAAAGCCTTGTACCTCACTCATGCCGCGGACTCCTCCAGCACCCAGTCATAGCCCCGTGCCTCGAGCTCCTTGGCCAGCTCGGCATCGCCGGACTTGACGATGCGGCCATCCACCAGCACATGCACCACATCGGGGGTGATATGGTCGAGCAGGCGCTGGTAGTGGGTGACCATCAGGATGGCGCGATCGGCGGCGCGCAGGGAGTTGACGCCGTCGGCCACCACCTTCATGGCATCGATGTC
Source organism: Halomonas sp. NCCP-2165 (assembly GCF_023708045.1). Lineage (NCBI taxonomy): Bacteria > Pseudomonadati > Pseudomonadota > Gammaproteobacteria > Oceanospirillales > Halomonadaceae > Halomonas > Halomonas sp. NCCP-2165. The sequence continues at coordinate 53,444 of NZ_BRCY01000010.1, read as the reverse complement.
GAGGCCGGAGTCGATCTCGTCGAGCAGCGCCAGCTTGGGCTGCAGCACCAGCATCTGCAGGATCTCGTTGCGCTTCTTCTCGCCGCCGGAGAAGCCCTCGTTGACGGCGCGCTGCAGGAAGCTGGCGTCCATCTTCATAAAGGCGATCTTCTCCTTGATCAGCTTCATGAATTCCGGCGCCGGGATCTCGCCCAGGCCCTCGGCCTCGCGCTTGGCGTTGAGGGCCGCCTTGAGCAGGTAGATGTTCTTCACCCCGGGAATCTCCACCGGGTACTGGAAGCCCAGCAGCAGGCCGGCCCGTGCGCGCTCCTCGATCTCCATCTCCAGCACGTCCTGGCCGTCGAAGGTGATGCTGCCCTGGGTCACCTCATAGCCCTCCTTGCCGGCGATCACCGCCGAGAGGGTCGACTTGCCGGCGCCGTTGGGGCCCATGATGGCGTGCACCTGGCCCGCCGCGACGGTGAGGTTGAGGCCCTTGAGGATATGCTTGCCCTCGACCGTGACGTGGAGATCCTTGACTTCGAGCATCGTGACTACCTTTTGATCTGGCCAGCCGCCGCGGCGACTGGGGAAAATGGTTGACTCTTTGTGCCTTAGGCGCGTTATAAGCGACGGTTTGGGACGAGCCTCGCGAGGGAAGCCTTTCGCCCGCCGAAGCGGGCTCCTACAGGAGGCCGGCGTCGCGCAGCCGTCTCCTTAACCCACGGCGCCTTCCAGGGTGACATTAAGCAGGGCCTCGGCCTCCACCGCGAACTCCATCGGCAGCTCCTGGAAGACGTCCTTGCAGAAGCCGTTGACGATCATGCTCACCGCGTCCTCCTCGGAGATACCCCGGCTCTGGCAATAGAAGAGCTGGTCCTCGCCGATCTTCGAGGTGGTGGCCTCGTGCTCCACGGTGGCGGTGGCGTTGCCGATCTCCTGGTAGGGGAAGGTGTGGGCGCCGCACTGGTCGCCGATCAGCAGGGAGTCGCACTGGGTGAAGTTGCGCGCGCCCTTGGCCCGCGGCCCCACCTTGACCAGGCCCCGGTAGGCCTGGTTGCTGCGGCCGGCGGAGATCCCCTTGGAGATGATGCTGGAGCGGCTGCCCTCGCCCAGGTGGATCATCTTGGTGCCGGTATCGGCCTGCTGGCGGCCGTTGGTCACCGCCACCGAGTAGAACTCGCCGATGCTGTCCTTGCCGCGCAGCACGCAGGAGGGGTACTTCCAGGTGATGGCGGAGCCGGTCTCGACCTGGGTCCAGCTGATCCGCGAGCGGTCACCGCGGCAGTCGCCGCGCTTGGTGACGAAGTTGTAGATGCCGCCCTTGCCGTCCTCGTCGCCGGGGTACCAGTTCTGCACCGTGGAGTACTTGATATAGGCGTCCTCCAGGGCCACCAGCTCGACCACCGCGGCGTGGAGCTGGTTCTCGTCGCGCTGGGGCGCGGTGCAGCCCTCCAGGTAGGAGACCTGGGCGCGGCTCTCGCAGACGATCAGGGTGCGCTCGAACTGGCCGGTGTTGGCGGCGTTGATGCGGAAGTAGGTGGACAGCTCCATGGGGCAGGTCACGCCTTCCGGGACGAAGACGAAGGAGCCGTCGGTGAAGACCGCCGAGTTGAGGGCTGCGAAGTAGTTGTCCGAGGTGGGCACCACGGTGCCCAGGTACTGCTTGACCAGCTCCGGGTGCTCGCGGATCGCCTCGGAGATGGAACAGAAGATCACCCCGGCCTCGGCCAGCTTCTCCTTGAAGGTGGTGGTCACCGACACCGAGTCGAAGACCGCGTCCACCGCCACCCCGGCCAGCGCCGCCCGCTCGTGCAGGGGGATGCCCAGCTTCTCGTAGGTCTCGAGCAGCTTGGGGTCGACCTCGTCGAGGCTCTGGGGACGATCCTCGGGCTTCTTGGGGGCGCTGTAGTAGGAGATCGCCTGATAGTCGATGGGCGGATAATCGAGGTGCGCCCAGGAGGGCGGCGTCATCTTCAGCCATTGATGGTAGGCCTTGAGACGCCACTCGAGCATCCACTCCGGCTCGCCCTTCTTCTGGGAGATAAAGGCGATGGTGCCCTCGTCGAGACCGGGCGGCACCGTATCGCTCTCGATATCGGTCACGAAGCCCTGCTTGTAGTCGCGACGGACCAGCTGTTCCATTTCCTCACTAGCCATGGTCTTTCCCCCTCCCGGGCGGTTGCGTTCGAGCCCTTTGGGCAATTCAGGTGTCGGCGGTGGCGCCCAGATCGATGCTCTGGATGGGCAGCCGGACCGGTAATTTGATGGGCGCGGTCTGGGCCAGGTGGGCCAGGGTCACGCTGTCGAGCAGGGTGCGCACCGCCAGCGAGACCCGCTGCCAGTTGTCGGCCACCCCGCAGGTGTCGAGCAGGTCGCAGTCGCCATCGCTCTGACTGCACTCGGTCATGGCCACAGGGCCCTCGATGGCGGTGATGATATCGATGGCGGTGATCTCGTGGGCCGGCCGCGCCAGGCGATAGCCGCCCTGGGCGCCGCGCTGGGACTCCAGGAGTCCCGCCTTGACCAGCATCTTCAGGGTCTTGCTGACGGTGGGATGCGGCAGCTTCACCGCCTCGGCCAGCTCCGCCGCCGCATGGGGCTGTTGCGGTTGGCGGGCGATCTGGGCCATCACCACCGCGGCGTAGTCGGTCAGCCTGGAGAGCTTCATCATGCCGTTGTCTCTACCCCCGTGACGGGCACCCCTCAGGCGCCCCGCTCGAATTGGGTACCATTTTAGTCCTCTATGGTTCGGCTTGTGAAGAGGGGCGACGCAAAACGCCATGATCGACGCCGGTTCGACGGCGTTCGAATCATTAACGCCAATTATTCTCATTGGCAACGCCTATCGACCGCCCACGAAAAAGGGCGCCCGGAGGCGCCCTCTTCAAGTAGATCTTCCAGCAGCAACCAACTCGGAGCTACCCCGGGTCAGGTCACGCGAAGACGCTGCGAACCCTTCCCTGGGCGCTCGACTTTTTCGTCCCTGAAAAAGACGCTTCGCTTTGCCCTGCCCCGGCGCTCCTCACCAGTCAGCCTTACCCCTCGAACGGGTTGCGCAGCACGACGGTCTCGTTGCGGCCCAACTCGGTGGAGAGGATATCGGTCTGGAGAGAGTGCCCACAGGGCACCCTCTCGTCGACCAGCCGGCCCCGGCGGATCAGCCCTCGAACGGGTTGCGCAGCACGATGGTCTCGTTGCGGTCCGGGCCGGTGGAGATGATATCGGTCTGGAGAGAGTGCCCACAGGGCACCCTCTCGTCGACCAGCCGGCCCCGGCGGATCAGCCCTCGAACGGGTTACGCAGCACGATGGTCTCGTTGCGATCCGGGCCGGTGGAGATGATGTCGATGGGCGTGCCCACCTGCTGCTCCAGGTAGCGGATATAGGCACGGGCGTTCTCCGGCAGGTCTTCCAGGCGCTTGGCACCCAGGGTCGACTCGCTCCAGCCCGGCAGGTCCTCGTAGACCGGCTCGATGGCCTCGTACCCCTCGGAGTCCACCGGGGCGTCCAGGACATCGCCGTCCTTGCTGCGATAGCCCACGCAGACGCGGATGTTTTCCAGGCCATCGAGGACGTCGAGCTTGGTCAGGCAGAGGCCGGAGACGGAGTTGATCTGCACCGCATGGCGCAGGGCCACCGCGTCGAACCAGCCACAGCGGCGGGCACGGCCGGTGGTGGCACCGAACTCGTGACCCTTCTCCGCCAGATGGCGGCCGAACTCATCGAACAGCTCGGTGGGGAAAGGCCCGGAGCCGACCCGGGTGGTGTAGGCCTTGGTGATGCCCAGCACGTAATCCAGGTAGAGGGGACCCACGCCGGAGCCGGTGGCGGTGCCGCCGGCGGTGGTGTTGGAGCTGGTCACGAAGGGGTAGGTGCCGTGGTCGATATCCAGCAGCGAGCCCTGGGCGCCCTCGAAGAGGATGTTCTCGCCCTTCTTGCGGAAGTCGTGCACCAGGCTGACCGCGTCGCAGACCATCGGACGCAGCTCCTCGACCATCTCCATGGCCTCGTCCAGCACCTGCTGGAAGTCCACCGGGGCCTCGCCGTGGTACTGGGTCAGCACGAAGTTATGGTAATCCAGGACTTCGCCGAGCTTGGAGGCGAAGCGCTCGCGATGCAGCATGTCGCCCAGGCGCAGGCCGCGACGCGCCACCTTGTCCTCGTAGGCCGGGCCGATGCCGCGGCCGGTGGTGCCGATCTTGGCCACGCCACGCGCCTTCTCCCGGGCCTGATCCAGGCGCACATGATAGGGCAGGATCAGCGGACAGGAGGGCGACAGGCGCAGGCGCTCGCGCACCGGCACACCCTTGACCTCCAGCTCGCGGATCTCCTTGATCAGCGCCTCCGGCGACAGCACCACGCCGTTGCCGATCACGCAGGTCTTGTCGTCGCGCAGGATCCCGGAGGGAATCAGGTGCAGGACGGTCTTCTCCCCGTCGATGACCAGGGTGTGGCCGGCATTATGGCCACCCTGGAAGCGCACCACGGCGCTGGCCGACTCGGTCAGCAGGTCGACGACCTTGCCCTTGCCTTCATCACCCCACTGGGTGCCCAGTACGACTACGTTCTTGCCCATTGCTCTCGTCTCTTGATCGAAGAATCCGCCAATGGCACCCCGGCGGCGTCGGCGCAACTCACGCGACGGATACCGGGGGCCTCGCATTCCGTTCAGGCCAGGGGGGAGACCTGCCAATCCTCGCCCAGGCGCACCAGCCGGCGATTGCAGCGGTGCTCGGCCGGGCCGGTTCGCTGACCGGGCAGCGCCTGGATCACCCGCTCGCCATCCTGGCGCAGCCGCGCCACCACCTCGGCCAGGGTCGCGTCCTCCTCGGCGGGGGCCCAGATGCCATCGCAGGGGGGCTCGTCCACCGCCAGGGAGGCCAGCAGCTTGAGGTCCATGGAGAAGCCGGTGGCCGGACGCGCGCGCCCGAAGACCCGCCCGGTATCATCATAGCGCCCGCCCTTGGCCAGCGCCTGACCATAGCCCGGCACATAGGCGGCGAACATCATGCCGGTGTGGTACTGATAACCGCGCAGCTCGGCCAGGTCGAAGTAGAGGGTCACCTGCGGGTAATCGGCGGCCACCCCGGCACACAGCTCGCGCAGCTGATCCAGGGCGGCACCCACCGGGGCCGGGGCCTCGGCGAAGGCCTCGCGGGCCTGCTCGAGCACCTCGGGACCGCCATGCAGGTGAACCAGCGCCAGGAACATCTCGGCCAGGGCCGGATCCTCGACGCTCTCGGCGACCCGTGCCGCCACTTCGCCCGGCGACTTCAGCTCCAGGGCCTCGAAGAGCGCCCGCTCGCGGGCCGGCTCCAGGTCGGCGGCCTGTACCAGGCTGCGATAGATGCCGATATGCCCCAGGGCCAGGTGCATCTCGTCCGCCCCGGCGGCGGAGAGCGATCCCAGGGCCAGACGCAGGACCTCCAGGTCGGCCTCGAGGCCGGCATGGCCGAACAGCTCCAGCCCCACCTGCACCGGACTGCGACCGCCCTGATGCTGGTCGGCGGTAGCACGCAGCACATTGGTGCAGTAGCAGAGCCGCACCGGGCCCTGGCGATGCAGGGAGTGGGCGTCCATGCGCGCCACCTGGGGAGTGACGTCGGCGCTGACGCCCATCATGCGGCCGGTCAGCTGGTCGGTGAGCTTGAAGGTCTGCAGCTCCAGGTCGGTGCCGGTACCGGTCAACAGGGAGTCGAGGAACTCCACGGGCGGCGGCATCACCTGGTCATAGCCCCAGCGATGATAGAGATCGAGCAGCGCGCGACGCAGCTCCTCCATCCGCGCCGCCTGAGGCGGCAGCACTTCGTCCATGCCGTCGGGAAGCAGCCAGCGGTCAGCGATGGTCATGTGTTCTGTCCTGCCAGTATTCGTTGGCCCGGGCGCGACGCGGCCACGTGCCGCCCGATAAGAAGGCCGGAAGAAGGCCCGGCATCAGCCTGCCGGGCCCCGTAGGGAGTCGGTTTCTGGCCCGGGATACGCCGATCTCGGGCCACAAAAAAACCGGGCCACGCCCGGTTTCGGGAGTCTACCACGTTTGGCCCCGGGATAAACCCCGGCGACCGCGATCGCCGGGGTGGGCCTCACTCGTCCCCGCCCCTGGGGTCGCCGAGGTAGCGGAAGAAGTCGCTGGTGGGCTCCAGCACCATCATGTTGCCGTCACCGCCGAAGGTCTCACGGTAAGCATTGAGGCTGCGGTAGAAGGAGAAGAACTCCGCATCCTGCTGGTAGGCCTGGGCATAGATGGCCGCGGCCTCCGCGTCGCCCTCACCGCGCAGGGTCTCGGAGCGCTCGGTGGCCTGGGCCAGCAGCACCTGACGGCGGCGATCGGCGTTGGCGCGGATACGCTCGGCCTCTTCCTGGCCCTGGGCACGCCATTCGCGGGCCTCACGCTCGCGCTCGGAGCGCATGCGCTCGTAGACCGCCGCGGAGACGTCCTCCGGCAGGTCGATCCGCTTGACCCGCACGTCGAGGATGGCCACGCCCAGCTCCTCGCGGAGCAGGGTGTTCAGGTCCTCGGTGGGCCCCGCCATCAGCTCGTCGCGGCGCTCGGCGATGATCTGCTGCAGGTTGAGGCGACCGAACTCGTTACGCAGGCTCTCGTCCACCCGCGGCTGGATCAGGCGGACCGCCATCAGTTCGTCACCGGCGGTGGCCTCGTAGTAGCGGGTGGGATCGACCACCTGCCACTTGACGTAGGAGTCGACGATCACCGCCTTCTGCTCCAGGGTCAGGTAGCGGCTGGGGTCGGTGTCCAGGGTCAGCACCCGGGTGTCGAACTTGCGCACCGTCTGGGTGATGGGCACCTTGAAGTGCAGCCCCGGCTGGATGTTCTCCTCGACCACCTCACCGAAGCGCAGCTTGACCGCACGCTCGGTTTCATCGACCACATAGAGGCTGTTGCTGGCCAGCCAGGCGGCGGCGGCGAGACCACCGACGATCAGCAAGGAACGGTTATTGATCACTTAGCGGCCCTCCCTGCGAATACCACTGCTCTGGTTCCCGGATGATGTCTGGCTGCTGCTGCGCAGGCGCTCCAGCACCTGGGGGTCGAGTCGCTCGTCCTGATCATGCTGGGCGCCCGACGGCGTCCGACCGCTCGCGCCGGAGCGCAGCTGATCCAGCGGCAGGTACATCAGCGGCGCGCTGTCGCTGACATCCAGCAGGACCTTGTCGGTGCCGCTCAGCACCTCGCTGATGGCATCCAGGTAGAGGCGCTCGCGCATGATCTCCGGCGCGTTCTGGTACTCGCTCAGCATCGACAGGAAGCGGTTGGCCTGACCCTGGGCCTCGGCCACCACCGACTCGCGATAGCCCTGACCCTGCTCGAGGATACGCTGGGCCTGACCCTGGGCGGCGGGAATCACCGCATTGGCGTAGGCGATCGCCTCGTTGATGGTGCGCTGGCGATCCTCCCGGGCGCGGATCACGTCATCGAAGGCATCGATCACCGGCGCCGGCGCCGAGGTGGACTCGATGTTGATGGTCTGCAGGCGAATACCGGTGCCGTAGCTGTCCAGGTAGGACTGCAGGCGGCTGGCCACCGAGCTGCCGAGGATCTCACGGCCCGAGGTGAGGATATCGATCATCTCGGTCCCGCCGACCACATGGCGCAGGGCACTGTCCAGGGCGTTCTCGATGGAGAGCTGGGGGTTGCGCACATTGAGCACGAAGTCCCGCGGACTGGCGACCAGGTACTGGGCCGAGATCTCCACCTCGACGATATTCTCGTCGCGGGTCAGCATCGACTGGGTCTGGGTCAGCGAGCGCACCCGGGTCACGTTGACCATGCGCACGTCGTCGATCAGCGGCGGATTCCAGTGCAGGCCGGGGCTGACCACTTCCTGGAACTTGCCGAAGCGCAGCACCACGCCGCGTTCGGACTGATCGACCAGATAGAAGCCCGAGGCGGCCCAGATCGCCAGGGCCACGATAATCAGCAGGCCCGGCAGCGCGAAGGTGTTGCGACGACCGCCGCCGCCCTTGCCGCCACGACCGCCGCCCTTGCCGCCGCGGCCACCGAGCATGCCATTGAGCTTGTCCTGAAACTTCTTCAGCGCCTCGTCGAGGTCGGGCGGGCCCTGATTGCCCCCGTTACCACCGCCACCGCCGCCGCCACCGCGGCGACCGCCCCCGCTCCAGGGGTCATGCTGCTTGCCACCACCAGGCTCATTCCAAGCCATACGTCGTCTCCACACTATGCATTGAATCCGTCCGCCGGAGGGCCGCTCCCGCGCCCCTCCGTCTCAGCACAACGCTTTCTAGAGCTCCCACTCCGCGCGCGGCTCGCGCTGCGCCGGGGGCAGGTAGTCGTCGGCATTCTCGCCGAGACGCGCCATCAACTGCAAAAAGTCGCGCCGTGGCAGGCGAATCTCGAGCCGGGTCTGACCGTGCTCGTCGAAACGCTCCTGGCGTACCGCACCCAGTTCGTGCAGGGCGGCGCGCAGCCGACCCTGAGCGGGGGCCAGGGTCAGCTCGGCATCCACCACGTCGCCGGCCAGGCAACCGGAGAGCGCCTCGCCGAGCAGCTCAAGCCCCTGGCCGCTCTGGGCCGAGAGCCATACCGCCTCGGGGCGCCCCTCGCCATCGCGCTCGATGCGCGGTGCGCTGTCCAGCAGGTCGATCTTGTTCATCACCCGCAGGCAGGGAATCTCGTCGGCACCGATCTCCTTGAGCACCGCCTCCACCTGCTCCACGTTGAGCTCGCGGTCGGGGTCGGCGGCATCGATCACGTGCACCAGCAGGGTCGCCTCGGCGGCCTCCTGGAGGGTGGCCCGGAAGGCCTCCACCAGCTTGTGGGGCAGGTGACGAATAAAGCCCACGGTATCCGCCAGCACCACCGGTCCCACGTCGTCGATCTCGAGGCGACGCAGGGTCGGGTCCAGGGTGGCGAAGAGCTGGTCGGCGGCGTAGACGCCGGACTCGGTCAGGGCGTTGAACAGCGTCGACTTGCCGGCGTTGGTATAGCCCACCAGGGAGACGCTGGGGATCTCCGCCCGGGCCCGGGCGCGACGATTCTGGTCGCGCTGGCTGCGCACCTTGTCGAGGCGCTTGTGGATCGCCTTGATGCGTGCCCGCAGCAGGCGGCGGTCGGTCTCCAACTGGGTCTCACCGGGGCCGCGCAGGCCGATACCGCCCTTCTGGCGTTCCAGGTGGGTCCAGCCGCGCACCAACCGGGTGGACATGTACTCCAGCTGGGCCAGCTCCACCTGCAGCTTGCCCTCGTGGGTCCGCGCCCGCTGGGCGAAGATATCGAGAATCAGGCCGGTACGATCGAGCACCCGGCACTTGAGGCTCCGCTCCAGGTTCCGCTCCTGGGAGGGACTCAGGCCGTGGTTGAAGATCACCAGCTCGGCATGATGCACCGCCAGCAGCTCGCGAAGCTCGTCGAGCTTGCCGCTGCCGATAAAGGTACGGGGATCGGGCCGACTCCGGCTACCGTTGAGCAGGGTAGCCGGCTCGGCACCGGCGGAGCGCACCAGCTCCAGGAATTCACCCGGATCTTCGCGCTCGCGTTCGTCCTGGAAGTCGACATGGACGAGGACCGCCGTTTCACCGGCGTTGGGGCGTTCAAAAAACAATCACTACCTCGCGATCAAGAGTCCTGCGCCGCCGCGGGGTCCTGAGCCGGCAGGCGCACATTACGGGACGGCACCACGGTGGAGATGGCGTGCTTATAGACCATCTGGCTCACGGTGTTGCGCAGCAGGATGACGAACTGGTCGAAGGACTCGATCTGACCCTGCAGCTTGATACCGTTGACCAGGAAGATGGACACCGGGATACGCTCCTTGCGCAGGATGTTCAGATACGGGTCTTGAAGGGACTGTCCTTTGGACATTTTGCTCTCCCTAACTGTCTCTAATTTTGCATTGATGTCATGTTATGTGGGCCACCGACCAGGGGCGGCCCGAGTATACGGCGCGGCAAGCGGCCAACCGAACACCGTATCTTACGCTAACTACTAAAGCGGCGCACGAGTTTCAGGACCCGCTCCAGGGCATCGCCCCGCTGCCCTTCCAGCCAGTGCAGTTCCGGCCAGCCGCGCAGCCAGGTCAATTGCCGCTTGGCCAACTGCCGCGTGGCCGCCGTGCCCTTGTCGATCAGGGTCTGGCGATCGTAGCGGCCGTCGAGATGCTCCCAGGCCTGGCGGTAGCCGACGCAGCGCATGGAGGGCAGATCCAGATGCAGGTCGCCCCGCGCCTTCAGCGTCGCCACCTCGTCGAGGAAGCCCTGGGCCAGCATCGCCTCGAAGCGCCGGCCGATGCGCTCGTGCAGGACGCGACGCTCGGCGGGGGCCACCCCTATCGACAGCGTGCGCCAGGGCAAGGTTTCTCGCCGCTGTTCCGCCCAGAGGGCGCTGAGCGGCCGCCCGCTGAGACGGTAGACCTCCAGGGCCCGCAGCAGGCGCTGGCGATTGTGCGGATGCAGCTCGGCGGCGAGCGCGGGATCGACCCGCGCCAGCTCCTCGTGCAGGGCCTGCAGGCCGCGGCGCTCCGCCTCCGCCTCCAGCGCGGCGCGCAGCGCCGGGTCGGCGGCGGGCATCTCGGCCACCCCCTCCACCAGGCGCTTGTAGTACATCATGGTGCCCCCCACCAGCAGCGGAATCCTGCCGGCGGCGGTGATCTCGTGCATCGCCGCCAGGGCATCCTCGCGAAACTCGGCGGCGCTGTAGGCCTCGGCGGGGTCGCGGATATCCACCAGCCGATGGGGCGCCCGGGCCAGCTCCGCGGCCGAGGGCTTGGCGGTGCCGATATCCATGCCGCGGTAGATCAACGCCGAGTCGACGCTGATCAGCTCGCAGCCCAGGCGTTCATGCAGGGCGATGGCCAGGTCGGTCTTGCCGGCGGCGGTGGGCCCCATCAGCAGGATCGCCGGCGGGCGGCGGTCGGCGCTCATCACTGTCCCCTCAAAAAGCGCTTGTCGAGCTCGTGCATCGACATCTCGAACCAGGTGGGCCGGCCGTGATTGCACTGGCCGCTGCGCTCGGTGCGTTCCATGTCCCGCAGCAGGGCGTTCATCTCGGCGATCGACAGCTTGCGGTTGGCGCGCACGCTGCCATGGCAAGCCATGGTGGCCAGCAGCTCGTTGATATGCGCCTCGAGACGATCCGAGCGCCCGTAGCGTTCCAGGTCGCCGAGCATATCGCGAATCAGCGGCTCGACGTCGGCCTCCGCCAGCAGGGTCGGCACCTGGCGCACCAGCAGGCTCTCCGGGCCGGCCACGTCCAGCTCCACCCCCAGGCGGGCGAAGGCCTCGCGCTCCGCCTCGGCGGTGGCCACCTCGGCGGCGCTGGCCGCCAGCGACACCGGCACCAGCAGCGCCTGGACCTCCAGGGCCCCACCGTGGACCTGGGTCTTGAGCCGCTCATAGGTGATGCGCTCATGGGCAGCGTGCATATCCACCACCACCAGGCCGCGGCGCCCCTGGGCGAGGATATAGACCCCCTGCAGCTGGGCGATGGCATAGCCCAGCGGCGGCGCCTGGGTGGGGTCCTCCTCCGGCAGGCTCGGCCGCGGCGGCGTGCTCGGCATGGGGCGGGGGGAAGCGTCTTCGGCCGCCCCCGCCTCGCCACGGGCCCGGGTCGCCGCCGCGCCACCGGGCGGCGCCGACTGCGGCGTCAGCAGGCGCTCCTCGTGATCGGGATGCAGCGCCCGATAGCCGGCCATAAACTGGCGCACCTTGTCGGCCCCCGGGTGGCGCTCGCGGTCGTCGCCACCGCCCAGGGCCATGGGCTGCTGCTGCCAGCGGGGCGCCGCCTCGGCCACGCCCGAGGCCGCGACGGTCGTCGCCCCCTCGGCCCCCTCCTCCACCGCCTCCTCGGCTTCCTGATGGCCGGGGCGGGCCTCGCCCAGGGCGCGATGCAGGCTGGAAAAGAGGAAATCATGCACCAGGCGGCCGTCCCGGAAGCGCACCTCGTGCTTGGTGGGGTGCACATTGACGTCCACCACGCTGGGGTCGAGCTCCAGGTAGAGCACGAAGACCGGGTGACGACCGTGGAAGAGCACGTCCCGGTAGGCCTGGCGGATGGCGTGGGCGACCAGGCGATCGCGCACCACCCGGCCATTGACGAAGAAATACTGCTGATCGGCCTGGGCCCGGGAGAAGGTGGGCAGCCCCACCCAGCCCCACAGGCGCAGGCCATTGGCCTCCAGGTCCAGGGCCAGGGCGTTCTCCAGGAAGCCCTTGCCGAGCAGGGCGGCGATGCGCCGCTCGCGACCGGCGGCATCCGCGGCGGGACGCAACTGATGCAGGGTCTTCTGGTTGTGGCGCAGGCTCCAGCCGATATCGTATCGGGATAGCGCCAGGCGCCGGAAGGCTTCCTCGGCGTGGCCGAACTCGGTCTTCTCGGTACGCAGGAACTTGCGCCGCGCCGGGGTATTGAAGAACAGGTCGCGCACCGCCACCGTGGTGCCGCGGGGGTGGGGCGCCGGGGTCACCCGGGGCTCCATCTCGCGCCCCTCGGCCACCACCCGCCAACCCGCCTGAGGGTCGTCGGCGGTATTGGAGATCAGCTCCAGCCGCGACACCGAGGCGATGGAGGCCAGCGCCTCGCCGCGAAAGCCGAGGCTGGCCACGCCTTCCAGTTCCTCCAGGGAGGCGATCTTGCTGGTGGCGTGCCGGGACAGGGCCAGGGGCAGGTCCGCCTCGGCGATCCCCCCGCCATCGTCACGCACCCGGATCAGGCGCGCGCCGCCGGCCTCCAGCTCCAGCTCGATCCGCCGGCTGCCGGCATCCACGGCATTCTCCACCAGCTCCTTGAGCACCGAAGCGGGACGCTCCACCACCTCGCCGGCGGCGATCTGGTTGGCCAGCCGGGGATCGAGGATGCGGATGGGTCGCTGTTCTGACATATCACTCCATACCAGCGGCAGAGGGGAGAAGGAAGGCAGAAGAGGAATCTCTTCCCTCTTCGCCGCGCTATCTAGGATTGCGGTATTCGCAGCACCTGGCCGACCCGGATCACATCGCCGTTGATGGCATTGGCCTGCCGCAAGGCGCCCAGGGAGACCCGGTGCCGATCGGCGATCTCCGAGAGGGTATCGCCGGGCTGGATGCGGTATTCGTTACCGGCACCGCCGCGATTCTGGTCCCGCTGCCAGGCCAACAGGCTGGTGGGAGGCGGGTTGCGCTGGAAGTGCTCCTGCACCCCGGCGAAGATCGCCTCGGCCATGCTCAGCTGGTGGCCGGGATCGCGCAGGCGACGCTCCTCGTCCGGGTTGGAGATAAAGCCGGTCTCCACCAGCAGGGAGGGAATGTCCGGCGACTTGAGGACCACGAAGCCGGCCTGCTCCACCCGCGACTTGTGCAGGCGGTTGATCCGCCCCAGGCGATCCAGCACCCGCCCCCCGATGGCCAGGGAGTCGTTGAGGGTGGCGGTCAGGGTGAGGTCCATCAGCACCCCGCGCAGCACCTCGTCATGGTCGTTGAGGGAGAGGTTGCCGTCGACGCCACCGATCAGGTCGGCACGGTTCTCGCTGTCCGCCAGCCACTGGGCCGCCTCGGAGGTGGCGCCGCTCTGGGAGAGGGCATAGACCGAGCTGCCCTGGGGGCGCGGGCTGTTGAAGGCGTCGGCGTGTACCGAGACGAAGAAGTCGGCGCGCTGCTCCCGGGCGATGCGGATGCGCTGGCGCAGCCCCACATAGTAGTCGCCGTCGCGGATCATCACCGCGCGGAACCCCGGGGTCTCGTCCACCAGGCGCTGCAGCCGTCGGGCGATCTCCAGCACCACGTCCTTCTCGCGGGTCCCCGAGGGACCGATGGCACCGGGATCCTCGCCGCCATGACCGGCATCCACGGCGATAATGATATCGCGCCGCGGATGGGGCTGGGCCGGCTGCCGAGCCACCGGCGACTCGGCGGAGGCCGTCGGCGGCGCCTCCCCCGCCCGGGCGGCCATCTCCTGCTCGCGGAGCATCGATTCGATGGGATCGATGGGATCCTCCACGGCGCTCTCGCCGGGATACTCCAGGTCCACCACCAGGCGATGGCCGTATTGATCGTTGGGGGCCAGGGTAAAGTCCCGGGGCGCCACCTCGCGCTCCAGGTCGAGGACGATGCGCAGGTCGTCGCCGTCGCGCACCCCGCTGCGCACGCCGCCGATGGCGCTACCGGAGAGATCGAGACGCGCCGGATCCGCCGCCAGGCGCGTATCGGTCAGGTCGATCACCAGGCGTCGCGGATTCTCCAGGACAAACACATTGGCCTCGGCGGGCGCCGAGAGGTCGAAGACCAGCCGTGCATGATCCGGGGCGGCCCAGAGGCGCAGGTTGTTGACCTCGGTGGCCTGCGCCGACGGCGCCAGCAGCAGCGCCAGGGCAAGCCAGGGCACCAGCCGGCGAAGGTGTCGGCGAAATGGCAAGGCTCCTGGGATCATAGGGGGTTCCGGTCATCCATGGGGAAAAGGGCTGCCTCAGTCGGTCACGGGCCAGGCATCGGCGAGACGCGCCAACACCGCCTCGCCCCGGGCATCGCCGGCGACCAGGCTTGCCTCGCGTCCCGGCTCGGCCAGGCGCAGATGAATCTCCAGGGTCGCCGGGGGCAGCCAGCCCTCGCCGCGGCTGGGCCACTCCACCAGGCACAGGCCATCCTCGTCGAAGAGGTCCCGGGCCCCGATAAACTCCAGCTCCTCGGGGTCGCCGAGGCGATAGAGATCGAAGTGGTAGAGGCGCCACTCGCCCAGTTCGTAGGGCTCCACCAGGGTATAGGTAGGGCTCTTCACCGCGCCCCGGTGGCCATGGGCACGCAGGATGCCCCGGGTCAGGGTGGTCTTGCCGGCCCCCAGGTCGCCGCTGAGGTAGACGCGTCCCCGCCCTTCCAGGGCCCGTCCCAGGGCTTCGCCGAAGGCGACCTGTGCCTCTTCATCGAGCAGTCTGACCCGCATCATCTAGTTCCACCCTACCCCGTTGATCAAGCGTCGCGCATAGGATGCCAGATCGCCGGCCAGCAGACCACGCTCGCCCTCGGCCCGGGCGGCGAGATCCGCGGCCCGGGCATGCAGCAGCATGCCCACCTCGGCGGCGGCCCGCGGCGCCAGCCCCTGGGCCAGCAGGGCCCCCAGGATCCCGGAGAGGGCGTCGCCCATGCCGCCGCTGGCCATGCCGGGGTTGCCGTAAGGGCAAAGCGCCAGGGGCGCCCCGTCATCCTCCCCCACCAGGCTGCCCGCCCCCTTGAGCAGCACCACGGCGGCGAAGCGTGCGGCGATCTCGCGCAGGCTACCGGCGCGGTCGGCCTGCACGCCGGCGGCGTCGCCGCCCAGCAGCCGCGCCGCCTCCCCCAGGTGGGGGGTGAGGATCCAGGCCGGCGGGCGCGCCTCGATGCGCCCCCGGGCCAGCAGATTGAGGGCATCGGCATCCGCCACCAGCGGCTTGCCCGCGTCCAGGGCCGCCTGCAACAGCCCCTGCCCCCA
Source organism: Halomonas sp. NCCP-2165 (assembly GCF_023708045.1). NCBI lineage: Bacteria > Pseudomonadati > Pseudomonadota > Gammaproteobacteria > Oceanospirillales > Halomonadaceae > Halomonas > Halomonas sp. NCCP-2165. The sequence goes on along the minus strand of NZ_BRCY01000010.1, from coordinate 38,054 downwards.
GGGCCCCTGCCCCAGGCCCGGTCCCACCACGATGGCATCGGCCCCCGCCAGCAGGGGCGCCAGCTCCGGCGCGCCTCGCACCCCATGCACCATCACCTCGGGACAGCGCACCAGGCTGGCGGTGACGTGCTCCGGCGCCGTGGCCAGGCTCACCTTGCCGGCCCCGAGCCGCGCCGCCGTCTCGGCGGCCAGCAGCGCCGCGCCACCGAAGCCCGGGGCGCCGCCGATCACCAGCAGGTGACCGCAGTCGCCCTTGTGAGCATCCCGTGGACGCGGCGCCACGACCTCGCCGATCAGCGCCTCATCCAGGAGGCGAGCCACCGGCGCCAGGTCGCCATGGGCCTCGGCATCGACGCCGAGACGCTTGAAATAGCGCTCACCCACTCGCCCCGGGCCGGCGCCGGTATGCAGTCCCAGCTTGTCGCCGATAAAGGTCACGGTAGCGCTGGCCGCTACCGCCGCGCCCAGCACGGCGCCGCTATCGGCACAGAGCCCGGAGGGGATATCCACCGCCAGTACCGGCCGCCCGGCGGCATTGATCCGCTGGATGGCGCTCAAAAAGGGCTCGCGCACCTCGCCGCTGAGCCCGGTGCCCAGCAGAGCATCGACGATCACCTCGCCCTCGAGCCGTGCCCGGGCCGTCCAGGGGGTAATGGTCACCCCCCCGGCCACGGCGAGCTCGGCGGCCCGGGCGGCATCGCCGTCGAGGCGCTCCACCGGACGCAGCGCCAGCAGCTGCACCCGGAGCCCCTCCGCGGCGGCCAGGGCCGCCAGCACATAGCCATCGCCGGCGTTATTGCCGGCGCCGCACAATACGCTAAGGTGGCGCGCCTCGGGCCAGCGGGCCCGCAGCACGCGATAGGCGGCCCGAGCCGCCTTCTGCATCAAAGCGAAGCCCTCGATACCGGCGGCGATGGTGCGCCGATCCAGTTCGCGAACCTGTTCGACCAGATAGAGCGGCCTGCCTGGATTCATTGTTGCCTCCCCATGACGAGGTGTTGAGTCTAGTGTAGGGTGTGCCTGCGCCACGCCCGGCCCCTCCCCGCTTTCTCGGTAGTTTCACGATCATGTCAGCTCACGATGACCTCGCCCCGGATGCCCTCGACCCGGCTGCCCTCGCCGCCGCCATCAAGACATGGGGCCGCGAGCTGGGCTTTCAGCAGGTGGGGATCACCGATACCGACCTGGCCACCCACGAACGCTACCTGGCGCGCTGGCTGGCGGCGGGTCACCACGGCGAGATGGGCTTCATGGCCAAGCACGGCACTAAGCGCACCCGCCCCGAGGAGCTGGTGCCGGGAACCCTCCGGGTGATCAGCGTACGCATGGATTACCTGCCGCCGGAGGTGGAGACCACCCGCCTGCTCGGCCGGCCGGAGAAGGCCTATGTCTCCCGCTACGCCCTGGGTCGCGACTACCACAAGCTGATTCGCAAGCGCCTGGCCCAGTTGGCCAAACGCATCGAAGGCGAGGTGGGGGCCTTCGGCTACCGCGCCTTCGTCGACTCGGCCCCGGTGATGGAACGCGCCCTGGCCCAGAAGGCCGGCCTCGGCTGGTTCGGCAAGAATGCCATGCTGCTCAATCCCCGGGCCGGGTCGCTGTTCTTCCTCGGCGAACTCTATACCGACCTGCCGCTGCCAGTGGACCCGCCCTTCGAGAGCGAACACTGCGGCAAGTGCAGCGCCTGCCGCAGCGCCTGTCCCACCAGCGCCATCGTCGACGACAAGGTGGTGGACTCGCGACGCTGCATCTCCTACCTCACCATCGAGCTGCACGGGGCCATTCCCGAGGAGTTCCGCGAGGCCATGGGCAATCGGGTCTATGGCTGCGACGACTGCCAGCTGGTCTGCCCCTTTACCCGCTTCACCCGCCTCAGCGACGAGGCGGATTTCGCCCCCCGCCACGACCTGGACCGCACCGACCTGCGGCGCCTGTTCGCCTGGAGCGAGGAGGAGTTCCTGAGCAAGACCGAGGGCAGCCCCATCCGCCGTATCGGTTACGAGCGCTGGCTGCGCAACCTGGCGGTGGGACTCGGCAATGCGCCCTGGAGCGAGGCGACGGAGGCGGCCCTCGAGGCGCGCCTGGCCTACCCCTCCGACCTGGTCCGCGAGCATGTGCGCTGGGCCCTGGCCCGCCAGCGGGACAAGCGAGGGCGGCGTATCGCCACCGAAGGCTAAGCGCTTACTGCTCTTCCTCGTCGGCCGCCGGCGGCGCCAGCTGCAGGAAGGTGTTGCGGTAATGGGCCAGCTCCGCCAGGGACTCGCGGATATCGTCCAGGGCCTGGTGGGTGTTGCGCTTCTCGAAGCCCTTCAGGGCCGCCGGATTCCAGCGCTTGGCGAGCTCCTTGAGGGTCGAGACATCCAGGTTACGGTAGTGGAAGAAGGCCAGCAGCTCGGGCATCTCGCGCTCCAGGAAGCGGCGATCCTGGTGCACGCTGTTGCCGCACATGGGGGAGCTGCCCGGGGCCACATGGGCGCGCAGGAACTCCAGGGTGCGCCGCTCCGCCGCCCGGGTCTCGATGGTGCTCTGGCGCACCCGGGCCACCAGGCCCGACTCGCCATGGGTCTTCTGGTTCCAGGCATCCATCCCGGCCAGCAGGTGCTCCGGCTGGTGCACGGCGATCACCGGCCCCTCGGCAATCAGGTTGAGGTCATTGTCGGTGATCAGGGTCGCCACCTCGATGATGCGCTCCTTCTCGGGGTCGAGGCCGGTCATCTCCAGGTCGATCCAGACCAGCAGATCCTTGCGCGGGGGGGCGTCGGGGGTCGTAGCCATGGTGCGTGTTTCCTTCTCGGGGCCGCCGATCGCGCGCCGGCCCGGTGTCTAAGCGGGTGGTCTATGCGTACAATGCCCCCATTGTACAGACCTCAGGCGGCCCATGAGCAAACGCAAGCTAACTCGCCAGCAGCGCTGGCGCATCGAGAAGATTCAGGCCGAGCGCGCCCAGCGCGCCGCCAAGCGCGATGCCCAGGATGCCGACAAGCTGGAGGCCGGCGAGTATGGCCCCGAGCGCAACGGGCGAGTGATCGCCCACTTCGGCCGCAGCCTGGACGTGCGCCCCGCCGAAGGCGGCGCCCTGCACCGCTGCCATCTGCGCGCCAACCTGGAGCCCCTGGTCACCGGGGATCGGGTCATCTGGCGCGCCGCCAATGACGGCAGCGGCGTGGTGGTGGCCCGGGGCGAACGCGACAGCGTCCTGGAGCGCCCCGACGCCCGGGGACAGCTCAAGCCGGTGGCGGCCAATATCGACCAGATCCTGATCGTCTTCGCCGTGGAGCCCGCGCCACACGCCAACCTGATCGACCGCTACCTGGTGGCCGCCGAGGCCACCGGTATCGCCCCGGTGCTGGTGCTCAACAAGACCGACCTGCTGCCGCCGGACGGCGGCGAGCTGATGACCCTGCTGGGCCACTATGAGGCGCTGGGCTACCCGGTGGTGACCACCACCACCGCCGAGGAGGGCGGCCTGGACGCCCTGCGGGCACGGCTGTCCGGACGCACCTCGGTGTTCGTCGGCCAGAGCGGGGTCGGCAAGTCGTCGCTGATCGACCGCCTGCTGCCCGACGAGACCCTGCGCATCGGCGCCCTCTCCGAGGACTCCCGCAAGGGCACCCACACCACCACCACCGCCCGCCTCTACGCCTTCGACGACGACGATAACGCGGCCGGCGAGCTGATCGACTCGCCGGGGATTCGCGAGTTCGGCCTGACCCACCTGGATGCCCAGCAGGTCACCGAGGGTTTCGTGGAGTTTCGCGAGCTGCTGGGGCAGTGCCGTTTCCGCGACTGCCGCCACCGGCAGGAGCCCGGCTGCGCCCTGCTCGAAGCCGTGGAGCGCGGCGCGGTCCGCGCCGAGCGCTTCACCAGCTACCGGCGCATCCTCGAGAGCCTCGAGGCCGAAGGGCGTTGAGCGACGGTGTCGCTCCGGACGCCGGCAATATGCCATTATCCTTCGCAGCAACCGAGACAAGGAAGGTGCCATGAGCTCCGAAGCCAATCTTCTGCCGCTGATCGTCGAGCCTGACCGGCTCGCCGAGGTGCTGGACGACCCCCAGCTACTGATTATCGATGTGCCCCTCAAGCCCGAGAGCTACGCCGAGGGCCATGTGCCCGGGGCCCGCTTCCTCGACTATCGCCGCCTGCTCAAGGGCAGCGGCGAGGTGCCCAACGAGGTCCCCGACGAGGCGGCGCTGTCGGCGCTGTTCTCCGAGCTGGGCCTGACCCGGGACACCCATGTGGTGGCCTACGACGACGAGGGCGGTGGCTGGGCCGGTCGCCTGCTCTGGACCCTGGAGCTGATCGGCCACCGCCGCTACTCCTACCTCAATGGCGGCATCCACGCCTGGCGCGCCGAGGGCCTGCCCGGCGAGACCACCCCGACGGCCCCCGTGCCCAGCGAGTACGAGGCCGAGATCCTCAACCCCGATGTCGCCATCGACCGGGAGAGCCTCCAGGAACGCCTCGGCGACAAGGGCTTCGCCGTCTGGGATGCCCGCTCGCCGGCGGAGTATCGCGGCGAGAAGGGGCAGAACCGGCGTCTCGGACATATTCCCGGCGCGGTCAACCTGGAGTGGACCGAGGCCATGGACAAGGCGCGTCAGCTGCGTATTCGCGATTATGCGGAGCTGATCACCGAACTGGAGGCCCTGGGCCTGACCCCGGACATGGAAGTGGTCACCCACTGCCAGAGCCACCACCGCAGCGGCTTTACCTGGCTGGTGGGCAAGGCCCTGGGCTTCGAGACGATGCGCGCCTACCCCGGCTCCTGGAAGGAGTGGGGCAATCGCGATGATACGCCCATAGAGAAGCCATAAGCTGGAAGCTGGAAGCTGGAAGCTGGAAGCTGGAAGCTGGAAGCTGGAAGCTGGAAGACAGCATGATCCATGCGACCCTGGGACCAGGGGGGCTTCCGGCTTCAAGCGCGAGGGCGCTCAGCCCACCCTGCCGATCATCTACCCAATGACTGCCGAAGAGACCTCCCGCACGTGTCGCCATCCAAGTTATTCGCCCTGATCCAGTACCCCCTGCCCCACCACCTGCTCTCGCGGCTGGTGGGGCGGCTCGCCGAGACCCGCATCGGCTGGCTCAAGCAGCTGCTGATCAAGGCCTTTATCCGCCGCTTCCGGGTGGACATGAGCGAGGCTCGGGAGCCCGATCCCGGGGCCTATGCCTGCTTCAACGACTTCTTCACCCGGCCCCTCCGGGAAGGCGCGCGGCCCATCGAGTCGGGCCTGATTTCCCCAGCCGACGGCACCCTCTCCCAGTTCGGCGAGACCCATCATGGCACCCTGATCCAGGCCAAGGGGCAGGCCTTCTCGATCACCAGCCTGCTGGGCGGCGATATGCATCGCGCCGCGCCCTTCCGCCAGGGCAGCTTCGCCACCATCTACCTCTCGCCCCGGGACTACCACCGGGTGCATATGCCGCTGACCGGCACCCTCCGGGAGATGGTCTATGTGCCGGGCCGGCTCTTCTCGGTCAACCGGGCCACCGCCGACCATGTGCCCAACCTCTTCGCCCGTAACGAGCGCCTGGTGTGTCTCTTCGATACCGAGGAGGGCCCCATGGCCATGGTGCTGGTGGGGGCCATGATCGTCGCCGCCATCGAGACGGTGTGGGCCGGGCAGATCACCCCCCTCTCCGGGCGGGTCCAGACGATTCGCTTCGACGAACCCATCACCCTGGAGAAGGGCGCCGAGATGGGCCGTTTCAAGCTCGGTTCCACGGTGGTGATGTGCTTCAGTAAGGAGATCGACTTCGAAGAACTCGTCCCCGATATCTCGGTAAAAATGGGCGAGCGGTTAAGCCAACTCCCTCATCTGGCGGATAACGGCTAATCACTAGCCAAGAGGCTGGTCCCGCTCTCGATAATCAACTCGGTAAAAATGGGCGAGCGGTTAAGCCAACTCCCTCATCTGGCGGATAATGGCTAAAGAGCCATCGGGTCAACAGCGTGGCGTGGCGAAGGCCATGACCTCCGCCACGCTGGCCTTGCCGAGGGCCAGCTGAATCAACCGATCGAGGCCCAGGGCCACGCCGCTTCCCGCCGGCATCCCTGCCGCCAGGGCGTCCAGCAGCCGGGTATCCACGCTCACCTCGGGCAGGCCCCGGGCACGCCGGGCGGCGTTGTCCTCGGCGAAGCGCGCCGCCTGCTCGGCGGCATCGGTGAGCTCGTCATAGCCGTTGGCCAGCTCCAGTCCCTGCAGATAGACCTCGAAGCGCCCCGCCACCCATTCGCCATCCTCCGGGTCCCGGTGACGCCGAGCCAGGGCCGCCTGGCTGGCCGGGTAGTCCACCACCACATCCAGGCCGTCGCGGCCCAGGGTCGGCTCGATCTCGAGGCTCAGCAGCAGGTCCAGGCAGTCGTCCCGGGACGCCTCGTCCATGGAGAGGCCGCCCCGCGCCGCGGCCAGCCGCCTGAGCGTCTCGAGCGGGCTGGTAAAGGGGTCGACCGCCAACCGCTCACGGAACAGCTCCCGATAGCGCCGCCGCCGCACCGGCCCCGGATCCCGCCCCAGCACGGCCTGAATCAGCGCCGCGGTCTCCTCGATCAGGGACTCCAGGGGCAGGCCCGGGCGATACCACTCCAGCATGCTGAACTCGAGGTTATGGCGGCGCCCCACCTCACCGTCCCGGAAGCTGCGGGCGATCTGATAGATGGGTCCGGCGCCGGCGGCCAGCAGACGCTTCATGGCGAACTCCGGCGAGGTCTGCAGCCAGAGGCGCTCGCGCCCCTCGGGGGTCGTCGCCTCGCAGCTCAGCGACGCCAGCCCCACATCGGTGCTGCCGCCATGGCCCAGCACCGGGGTCTCCACCTCCAGCACGCCGCGCGCGGCGAAGAAGCCGCGTACCTCGGCCAGCAGCCGCGCCCGCTGGCGCAGGGTCTCGAGGGACGCCGAGGGGCGCCAATCAGTTGCCATGCCTTGCCCTCCTAAACGACGCAGGCCATGCCGGACAGGCATGGCCTTTTAGCAAGCCAGAAGCTGGAAGCTCGAAGAAGCCGGGGCGGGCTTTCTTCCAGCGTCCAGACGCGAAGCGCCGACCTTCAAGCTTCCGGCTTGAGCCCGGCTCAGGCGCGGGAGACGTACTCGCCGTTGCGCGTATCGATTTTCAGCACCTCGCCCTGGTTGATAAACAGCGGCACGCGCACCACGGCGCCGGAGGAGAGGGTCGCCGGCTTGGAGCCGCCCTGGGCGGTATCGCCCTTGAGGCCCGGGTCGGTCTCGACCACTTCCAGCTCGATAAAGTTGGGCGGCGTGACGTTGATGGCGTTGTCGTTCCACAGGGTCACGGTGTAGGCGACCTGCTCCTTGAGCCACTTCTCGGTATCGCCCAGGGCTTTCTTCTCCACCGCGTACTGCTCGAAGGAGCCGTCGGTCTTCATGAAGTGCCACATCTCGCCGTCGGTGTAGAGGTACTCCATCTCCAGCTCGAGGACATCGGCGCCCTCCAGGGATTCGCCGGACTTGAAGGTACGCTCCCAGACCCGGCCGCTGATCAGGTTACGCAGCTTGACCCGGTTGAAGGCCTGGCCCTTGCCCGGCTTAACGTACTCGTTCTCGAGGATCGCGCAGGGGTCGCCGTCCAGCATTACCTTCAGACCGCCCTTGAATTCGTTGGTAGAATAGTTCGCCATGATTCCTCGCTGAATGATCGGCGCCCCGCCATGGCGGCGGCGCAGGAAATGTATCGACGGGCGCCGTGGCGCCCGCCCGCAATTGGTGTGCCGCATGATAACCCGAAGCCCGGCCGATGTGCAGAGCGTCCCCCTCGCCCTCCCTCAGGAGCGTGCCCCCTGGCAGCGTCAGCTGGCCGGGGTGATCCGCGACCCGGTGGCACTCTGCCGGCGCCTCGACCTGGACCCGGCCTGGCTGCCCGGCGCCGAGGCCGGCCATGGCCTCTTCGAGGTGCGGGTGCCCGAGGCCTATCTGGCGCGTATCCGCCCCGGCGACCCCCACGACCCGCTGCTGCGCCAGGTACTGCCGCTGGGCGAGGAGACCCTCGAGGTGCCGGGTTACCTGGCCGACCCGCTCCAGGAGGCCGAGCATACCCCGGCCAAGGGGCTGATCCATAAGTACGCCGGCCGGGTGCTGCTGATCGCCAGCCCCAGCTGCGCCATCAACTGCCGCTACTGTTTCCGCCGCCACTTTCCCTATGGCGAGAACGCCCCCTCACGGGCCCAGTGGGAAGCGAGCCTCGACACCCTGCGCGGCGATGCCTCCATCCGCGAGGCGATCCTCTCCGGCGGCGACCCCCTGGCCGCCAGCGATCGTCAATTGGCCTGGCTGGTGGAGCGCCTCGACGCCATCCTGCACCTCAAGCGCCTGCGGATCCACAGCCGCTTGCCGGTGGTGATCCCCGAGCGGGTCGATGACGCCCTGCTCGGCTGGCTCTCCGCCACCCGGCTGCAGAAGGTACTGGTGCTGCATATCAACCATGCCAACGAGATCGACGAGGCGGTGATCGCGGCCTGTGCCCGCCTGAAGAATGCCGGGGTGACCCTGCTCAATCAGAGCGTGCTGCTGCGCGGCGTCAACGACTCGGTAGAGGCCCTGGCCGCGCTCTCCGAGCGGCTCTTCGAGGCCGGCATCCTGCCCTACTACCTGCATGTGCTCGACCCGGTGGCCGGCGCGGCCCACTTCGATGTCCCCGACGACCAGGCCCGCGAACTGGTCGCGGGCCTGAGGCAGGTCCTGCCGGGGTTCCTGATGCCGACCCTGGCCCGGGAAGTGCCCGGCGAGGCCAGCAAGACCCCGCTGTAAGCCGGAAGCCGGAAGCCGGAAGCCGGAAGCCGGAAGCCGGAAGCCGGAAGCCGGAAGCCGGAAGCCGGAAGCCGGAAGCCGGAAGCTGGAAGCTGGAAGCTGGAAGCTGGAAGCTGGAAGCTGGAAGCTGGAAGACCAGCATGGTAGCAGGCCAGACAGCAGCAACCCCATCGGGACGGCCCGATGGGGTTGCTGCTGTCTTCAAGCTTCAGGCTTCCAGCTTCAAGCTAACGTAGCGGCGGTCACATTGGCCGCGGGAGCGGCGCTGGAGGCCCGGCGATTGATGGCGCCGACCACCGCCTTCATCGAGGCGCTGGTGATGCTCTCGTCGGTGCCCACGCCGAATACCGCCTCGCCGTCGATGCGCACCTCCACATAGGCGATCGCCTCGGCATCGGCGCCCTGACCGCGGGAGTGCTCATGGTAGTCGATGACCTCCACATCATGGCCGGCCGCCGCCAGCCCCTTGATAAAGGCCGCCAGGGGACCATTGGCCTCGCCGCGGACGGTCTGGGGCTTGCCCTCCACGGTGACCGCCGCCTCCAGCACCACCCGGGGGCTATCCGGCTCGGAGGAGAGGCGGTGATTGATCAGCGCCAGGGGCGCCTCCTGGGCCAGGTACTCGTCGGCGAAGGCCTGGTAGATCATCTGCGAGGTGATCTCCTTGCCCGTGCGATCGGCCACCTCCTGCACCACCTGACTGAACTCCATGGCCAGGCGCCGCGGCAGCTCGATGCCATGCTCCTGCTCGAGCAGGTAGGAGACGCCACCCTTGCCGGACTGGCTGTTGACGCGGATCACCGCCTCGTAGCTGCGCCCCACGTCGAGCGGATCGATGGGCAGGTAGGGCACCTCCCAGACGGCGTCCGGGTTGGCGCGGCGCTCGGCCATGCCCTTCTTGATGGCGTCCTGGTGGGAGCCGGAGAAGGCGGTGAACACCAGGTCGCCCACATAGGGATGGCGGGGATGCACCGGCAACTGGTTGCAGTACTCCACCTCGCGCATGATCGGGGTGATGTTGGAGAAGTCGAGGCCCGGGTGCACGCCCTGGGTGTAGAGGTTCATGGCCAGGGTGACGAGGTCGACGTTGCCGGTGCGCTCGCCGTTGCCGAACAGGGTGCCCTCGACGCGGTCGGCGCCGGCCATCACGGTGAGCTCGGCGGCGGCCACCCCGGTGCCCCGGTCGTTATGGGGGTGGACGCTGACGATCAGCGCCTCGCGACCCTTGACGTGGCGGCAGAACCACTCTACCTGGTCGGCGTAGTTGTTGGGGGTCGCCGCCTCCACGGTGGCCGGCAGGTTGACGATCATCTTCTTCTCGGCGCTGGCGCCATAGGCGACCATCACCGCTTCCACCACCTCCTTGGCGAAGTCCATCTCAGTGGTGGTAAAGAGCTCCGGGGAGTACTGGAAGGTCCAGTTCGTCTCAGGGGCGGCCTCCATCAGCTCACGGATCTGGGTGGTGGCGTCCACGGCGATCTGGGTGCACTGGGCCTTGTCGACGTTGAAGACCACGCGGCGAAAGACCGGATCGGTGGCGTTGTAGACGTGAACGATGGCGTTCTTGGCCCCCTTCAGGGCCTCGAAGGTGCGCTCGATCAGGTGCGGACGCGCCTGGGTCAGCACCTGGATGGTGACGTCATCGGGAATCTTGTCCTCCTCGATCAGCGAGCGCACGAAGTCGAAATCGGTCTGGGAGGCGGAGGGGAAGCCCACCTCGATCTCCTTGAAGCCGATCTTGAGGAGCATGTCGAAGAAGCGCTGCTTGCGCTCGGCATCCATGGGATCGATCAGCGACTGGTTGCCGTCGCGCAGGTCGACGCTGCACCACTGCGGCGGCGTCTCGATGCGCCGGCTCGGCCACTGGCGATCGGGCAGGTCCACGGCGACGAAGGGGCGGTACTTGATGGACGGGTCCTTGAGCATCATGCGGGCATCTCCTGGCGAGGGGGCAGAAACGGCGACGCCCCGGTGGCACAGGGGCCGACCGGGGCGTCAGAAAGCACTCGGGCCACGATCATGCGGATGATCGCGGCCTGGGCACGGCATACGGAAGAAAAGCTGGGGGTAATGGACATCTTGCAACCTCGAGACTAGAAAACGACTTCGCGATGCATGGCATCGCCCGACACGCTTAGCGGTCGGCTAGTAGTCGTAGGTCTAGGCTGAGGCGGCAAGATGTGATGTTCATGCCCTCTAGAAAATCAGGAACGCGCCGGGCTGTCAACCACCACGACGCCGAAGCGCCTCCTCCATCCGCGACAACTGCGCCTTGAGGTCGCGCACATCGTCGCGCAGGCCGTGCAGTTCCGCGGCCTCCCCCTCGCCGCTCTCCAGCTCGATGGCCAGGCTCTCCTTCTGCATCACGTCCAGCACGATGCCGATCATCATGTTCAGGAAGATAAAGGCATTGAGGAAGATAAAGGTCAGGTAATAGAACCAGCTCCAGGCGTACAGCTCCTGGGTGGCATACATCACATCGGTCCAGTCCTCGAAGGTGGCGACACGGAACAGGGTCAGCATGGCGATGGAGATATTGCCCCACAGGAACTCGTCCACCTCGGCGAACAGGAAGCTGCCGATGGCGGCGTAGATATAGAAGATGATAAACATCAGCAGGGCCACATAGCCCATGCGCGGGATCGACTTGACCAGCGCCACCATCAGGATGCGCAGCTCCGGGATCATCGACACCAGGCGCAGCACCCGGAAGATGCGCAGCAGCCGCGCCAGCAGCACCATCTCCGAGTCATCTAGGGGAATCAGGCTGGCGGTGACGATCAGGAAATCGAAGACGTTCCAGCCCTTCCGGAAGAAGTCGCGCAGGTGCCGCTCGGCACCGATACGGATCAGGATCTCCACCAGGAAGAAGATCGTCACCCCCATATCGAAGACCCGCAGCGCCTGCTCGAAGCGTGAGGTCTCCTCATAGGTCTTGGCGCCGATCAGCAGCGCCGAGAGGAGGATAATGGCGATCACGAAGGTCTCGAAGACCTTGTGGCTGCGCAGCCGCTCGAAGCGGTCGCGCCAGGTGCTCAGGGGGGGCATGGGCGAATCGGTCACGGCAGAAGGACAGTGGCTAGGGTCACAGGGTGCCGTGGATTATCCCCTATCGCCCCGGGATGGCAAAGCCAGAAATCGTGAAGAGGTGGGGCAAGCCTGTCGTAACGGGAGGCTAACCCTGGCCACGCTCTCGGCAATGACCAGGGCCGAACGCTCAGGTGGTGACGCCGGCGCTCTCCAGGATACCCAAGAGGTCCTGGGCATGGGTGGCGGCGTCGCGACCCAGGGAGGTGAGGTAGCCGCCATCGGCCTGGCTGAGCAGCCCCTTGGCATGCAGCCGGCCGGCGGCGGCCACCAGGCCGGGGGCGGCGCTGGAGGCGTGCACCTTGAGCCCCTCCTGGGTGGTGCTCAGGTTATAGAGACAGAGCAGGTGCAGCTCATCGAGGAGTTCCGGGGTGAAGCGTGATGCGGTCATGGCGGCCTCCGGCGACCTGGGGAAGTCCCTCGACCCTACGCCAGCGGCGCGCGCGCCGCCAGCCCCGGTTTTCCACGCAACGCTGAACCTTAGCCGGCAAGGCTATTTGGGTCGCCAAAACAAGGGGCGCTGGGGACAGACCGGAGCAAAGCGTCTTTTTCATGGACGAAAAAGTCGAGCGCCCAGGGAGGGGTTCACAGCGTCTTTGCGAGGGTCCGGCCGCCGGGCGCCTGTCCCCAGGGTAGCCCCGTGCCTATCACCCAGTGCTGTCACGACTCCTTATCTGATTGGTGACGGATTACTTCTCCAGGTCCCCCTGGCGATAGCCGATTAGATGTCGCATGCCGCCAGCCCCCGATCGCTCCCTTTACTTCTCCAGGTCCCCCTGGCGATAGCCGATTAGATAGAGCACCGCATCCAGCCCCAGGGTGGAGATGGAGTGGTTGGCCTGGGCGCGCACCAGCGGCTTGGCGCGGAAGGCGATGCCGAGTCCCGCGGTGGCCAGCATCTTGAGGTCGTTGGCGCCATCGCCCACGGCGATGGTCTGCTCCAGGGTCAGCCCCTCCCGCTCGGCGATCTCGCGCAGCAACAGCGCCTTGCGGTCGGCGTCGAGGATCGGCTCCCTGACCTCGCCGGTGACCTTGCCATTCTCGATCACCAGCTCGTTGGCATGGATCTCGTCGAAGCCGAGCTTCTGCTGCAGATGGCGGGCGAAGTAGGTGAAGCCCCCGGAGAGAATCGCCGTGCGGTAGCCCAGGCGCTTGAGCTGGGTCATCAGCCGCTCGACGCCGTCCATCAACGGCAGCTCCTCGGCGATCTCGGCGAGCACCGACTCGTCGAGTCCCTGGAGCTTCGCCATCCGCTCTCGGAAGCTCTGCTGGAAGTCCAGCTCGCCGCGCATGGCCCGCTCGGTGACCTCGGCCACCTCGTCGTAGACCCCGTGGCGGCGGGCCAGCTCGTCGATCACCTCGGCCTGGATCAGGGTGGAATCCATATCGAAGCAGACCAGGCGGCGGTGGCGGCGCCAGATGGAGTCCTCCTGGATGGCGATATCGACGCCATGCATGGCGCCCAGCGCCAGGGCCTTCTCGCGCAGGGCGTCGAGGTCGACCTCCTCGCCGCGCAGCCAGCACTCCACGCAGGCGCCCTGGATAACGTCATGCTCGACGGGCACGCCGCCGTCCAGGGGCTCGCGGCCGGAGAGGCGGTGAATCAACTCCACGGTCAGGCCGTGCTCGGCGGTGAGCGCCCCCACCTCGGCGAGGATGCCCGCCGGCAGGTGCGGCGCCAGCAGGGTCAGGATCAGCCGCGGCTGGCTGGCATGGCTGCTCCAGCGCTGGTAGTCCTCGGCGCCGACCTGGATCGCCTGGACATCCAGGCCCAGCTCGTCCCCGGCCTCCCCCAGCAGGGCCTCCAGGTCGCTCTCGTGGTCGAGGCCCACCAGGGCCTCCAGGGAGAGCATGCCGAAGGTCACGCTCTGGTTGATATCCAGCAATCGCGCCCCGCTGCGGGCCAGCGCCTTGCCCAGGCCGGCCAGTTGGCCGGGACGCGCCGCCCCGGTGGCGCGAATCAATACTCGTCGTGTCATGTTAACCCCAGTCTTAACGGGAAGCCGGAAGGGGCCCCTTGCCCACTCCCGGCACCAAGCCGCTTTTTCTTCAAGCTTCCAGGCGCGAAGCGCCGCTCTGCAAGCTCCCGGCGTAGCCGGGGAACGTCAGGCTTCCGGCTTCAAGCTCTCGAGTTTATCCACCTTCTGGAAGCCCCGGGGCAGCTTGCTGCCGCGCCGGCCGCGTTCGCCCGCATAGTAGTCGAGATCCGCCGCCTTGAGGGTCAGGTGACGCTTGCCGGAGAGGATCACCAGGGCATCGCCCTCGGCCAGCAGGGCGATATCCCGCACCAGCTCCTCGCGGCGTGCCGCCCGGGCCCCGGGAATATCGAGCATCTTGTTGCCCTTGCCCTTGGCCATCTCCGGTAGCTGCTCCAGGGGGAAGACCAGCAGGCGCCCCTCGTTGGAGACCACCGCTACCCGCACCTTGTCGCCCTCGGGGATAGGCCGCGGCGGCAGCACCGCACAGCCCTTGGGCAGGCTCAGGGCCGCCTTGCCGGCCTTGTTCTTGCCGGTCAGGTCAGCCAGGCGCGCCACGAAACCATAGCCGCCGTCGGAGGCCAGCAGGAAGCGGGCCTCGGGCGGGGCCAGCATCAGCCCCGCCATATGGGCGCCGGCGGCCACGTTGACCCGGCCGGTGACCGGCTCGCCCTGGCTGCGGGCGCTGGGCAGGTTATGGGCGGCCAGGGTATAGGCGCGACCGGTGTCGTCGAGCAGCACCAGGGGCTGGTTGGTCTTGCCCCGGGCCGCCAGCAGGAAGCGGTCGCCGGCCTTGAAGGCCAGGCCCTCGGGGTCGATCTCGTGCCCCTTGGCGGCGCGGATCCAGCCCTTCTCGGAGAGCACCACGGTGATGGGGTCGGCGCCCATCAGCTCCACCTCGGAGAGCGCCTTGGCTTCCTGGCGCTCGACCAGCGGCGAGCGCCGCGCATCGCCGTGCTCCTTGGCCGCCTCGCGCAGCTCCCGCTCGATCAGGTCGGTGAGCTTGGCCTCGCTGCCGAGCAGCGCCTGGAGGCGCTTGCGCTCCTTGCTCAGCTCGTCCTGCTCGCCGCGGATCTTCATCTCCTCGAGCTTGGCCAGGTGGCGCAGGCGCAGCTCGAGGATCGCCTCGGCCTGGCGCTCCGAGAGGCCGAAGGCCTCGATCAGGGCCGGCTTGGGCTCGTCCTCCTCGCGGATGATGCGGATCACCTCGTCGATATTGAGGTAGGCGATCAGCAGGCCCTCGAGCAGGTGCAGGCGTTCCTCCACCTTACCCAGGCGATGCTCCAGGCGCCGGCGCACCGTGGTGCGGCGGAAGCGCAGCCATTCGCCGAGCAGCTCCGGCAGCGGCATCACCCGGGGCCGGCCGTCGAGGCCGATGACATTGAGGTTGACCCGGATATTCTTCTCCAGGTCGGTGGTGGCGAACAGGTGCGCCATCAGCGCCTCGATATCGACCCGATTGGAGCGCGGTTCGATCACCAGGCGGGTGGGCTCCTCATGGGTCGACTCGTCGCGCAGGTCGGCGACCATGGGCAGCTTCTTGGCCTGCATCTGGGCGGCGATCTGCTCGAGCACCTTGGCGCCGCTCACCTGGTAGGGCAAGGCGGTGACCACCACCCGGCCCTCTTCCAGGACGTAACGCCCGCGCAGCTTCACCGAGCCGCGGCCGCTCTCGTAGAGCTTCCTGAGGTCCGCCCGGGGGGTGATGATCTCGGCGGCGCTGGGAAAGTCCGGCGCCGGCAGGTGTTCGATCAGCTCGCTGGTGGTGGCCTCGGGATGGCGCAACAGATGGCAGGTGGCCTCGACCACCTCAGAGACGTTATGGGGCGGAATATCGGTGGCCATGCCCACGGCGATGCCGGTGCCGCCGTTGAGCAGCACATGGGGCAGCCGCGCCGGCAGCACCACCGGCTCGTTCATGGTGCCATCGAAGTTGGGGGTCCAGTCGACGGTGCCCTGGCCCAGCTCCGAGAGCAGCACCTCGCTGAACCTGGAGAGCCGCGCCTCGGTGTAGCGCATGGCGGCGAACGACTTGGGATCGTCGGGGCTGCCCCAGTTGCCCTGGCCGTCCACCAGCGGGTAGCGGTAGCTGAACGGCTGGGCCATCAGCACCATCGCCTCGTAGCAGGCGCTGTCGCCATGAGGATGGAACTTGCCCAGCACGTCGCCGACGGTGCGCGCCGACTTCTTGTACTTGGCGTTGGCGGAGAGCGAAAGCTCGCGCATGGCGTAGACGATGCGCCGCTGCACCGGCTTCATGCCGTCGCCGATATGCGGCAGCGCCCGGTCGAGGATGACGTACATCGAGTAGTCGAGGTACGCCTTCTCGGTATATTCGCGCAGCGAAAGGCGTTCGACGTCGCCCTCCGCCACCTGGATATCCATGGTCATAGCACGGTGGCCTTGTTCACACTTGTGGAATCGTCGAGGGCGGTGCCCCCTTCAACCTCGGCGCTGAGCTGAAAGCGGGAAGTCACCCCAGGGCAGCCGGGGGTTCTTCAAGCTTCCGGCTTCCGGCTTCAAGCTCCCGGCGAAGCCGGGTCAGACTTCGATATCGGCGAGGTTGCCGTAGTCCTCGAGCCAGCTCTTGCGGTCGGCGGCACGCTTCTTGGCCAGCAACATGTCCATCATCTCCAGGGTGCCGTCGCCGTCGTCCCGGGTCAGCTGCACCAGGCGCCGGGTATCCCGGGCCATGGTGGTCTCCCGCAGCTGCAGGGGACTCATCTCGCCCAGGCCCTTGAAGCGCTGGACGTTGGGCGTGCCGCGCTTGCCCTCCAGCTTGCGCAGGGTCGCCGCCTTCTCGCTCTCGTCCAGGGCGTAGTAGACCTCCTTGCCCAGGTCGATGCGGTAGAGGGGCGGCATGGCCACATAGACGTGGCCGGCGTCCACCAGGGCCGGGAAGTGACGCACGAAGAGCGCGCACAACAGGGTGGCGATATGCAGGCCGTCGGAGTCGGCGTCGGCGAGGATGCACACCTTGTGGTAGCGCAGCTTGGAGAGGTCGTCACTGCCCGGGTCGAGGCCGATGGCCACGGCGATGTCGTGGACCTCCTGGGAGCCGTAGATATCGTGGCTATCCACCTCCCAGGTATTGAGGATCTTGCCGCGCAGCGGCAGGATCGCCTGGGTCTCGCGATCCCGGGCCTGCTTGGCGCTGCCGCCGGCGGAGTCGCCCTCCACCAGGAACAGCTCGCTGGTGGCGGGGTCCTGGCCGGAGCAGTCCGCCAGCTTGCCGGGCAGTGCCGGCCCCGAGGTGACCTTCTTGCGGGCCACTTTCTTGGCGCTCTTCTGGCGCCGCTGGGCGGCGCTGATCACCAGCTCCGCCAGGGCCTCGGCCTGGTCGACATGGTGGTTGAGCCATAGCGAGAAGGCGTCCTTGACCACCCCGGAGACGAAGCCCGCCACGGTGCGCGAGGAGAGGCGCTCCTTGGTCTGACCGGCGAACTGGGGATCGAGCATCTTCACCGAGAGCACGAAGGCGACCCGCTCCCAGAGGTCGTCGGCGGTCAGCTTGACGCCCCGGGGCAGGAGGCTGCGGTAGTCGCAGAACTCGCGCAGCGCCTCGAGCAGCCCCGAGCGCAGGCCGTTGACATGGGTGCCGCCCAGGGGGGTGGGAATCAGGTTGACGTAGCTCTCCTGGAGCGATTCGCCGCCCTCCGGCAGCCACTGCACCGCCCAGTCCACCGCCTGGTCATCATCGGCGAAGTGGCCCACGAAGGGCGCCTGGGGCAACACCTCATAGCCGTCGGTGGACTGGGCCAGGTAGTCGCGCAGGCCATCCTCGTACTGCCAGGCGCTCTCGGTGCCGTCGGGCTCCACCAGGGTGATCCTGAGTCCCGGGCAGAGCACCGCCTTGGCCCGCAGCAGGTGTTTCAACCGCCCCAGCGCCAGCCTGGGGCTATCGAAGTAGCTCGCCTCGGGCCAGAAGCGCACCAGGGTGCCGGTGGTGCGCTTGGCGCAGCTGCCGATCACGGCGAGCTCGGCGACCTTCTCGCCCCGTTCGAAGGCGATGGCGTGGCGGCTGCCGTCCCGGCACACCTCTACCTCCAGGCGCGTGGAGAGCGCATTGACCACCGAGACCCCGACCCCGTGCAGGCCGCCGGAGAAGCGGTAGCTGGAGTCGGAGAACTTGCCGCCGGAGTGCAGCTTGGTGAGGATCAGCTCGACCCCGGAGACGCCATGCTCGGGATGGATATCGATGGGCATGCCGCGACCGTCGTCGGCCACCTCGATGCGCCCATCCTCGCCGAGACGCACGCTGATCTCCCGGGCATGGCCGGCCAGGGCCTCGTCGACGCTGTTGTCGATGACCTCCTGGGCCAGGTGGTTGGGGCGACTGGTGTCGGTGTACATGCCGGGGCGCTTGCGCACCGGCTCGAGTCCGGAGAGTACCTCGATGGAGCTGGCACTGTATTGCGTCATAAATGTTCCGGTCGCTAGTCGTTATCGATGCCCATGGTATCGCCGGACGGCGCTTCCCGCTCCAACGCCTTGGCGAGACTCGCCGCCTGGGGCGGGGTCAGGCGATGGCCGCCCCAGGCAAAGATCGCCGGCAGGTAATCGGCCAGCGCCGTGAAGGCGTGATCGCCGCCGGGATGCAGCAGGGTGGCGGCGCCGCGGTAGGCGACGAAGGCCTCGCGGCAATCCAGGGCCTCGTCGGCGGTGCCCAGCAGCAGCAGGTAGCGCTCGGGGCTCAGCCGCTCGGGGGTCATGGCCGACAGCGCCTCCCGGTGGGCCGCCGTGAGGCGAAAGGCCTCGCCGCTATGGTCGTTGACGAAGTCCTCGCCGACCCAGTCGGCCATCAGCGCCGCCGGCCGCACCGCCGGGTTGATCAGTACCGCCGCCTGGCCGTGTCGCTCGGCCAGGCAACTGGCCAGGAAGCCTCCCAGGGAGCTGCCCACCAGCAGCGGCCTGGGCCCCAGCGCCGGGAGCGCCTCCTCGGCCAAAGCCAGCGCCGCCTCGGGGCGATGGGGCAGCTGGGGGGCGGCGCAGGCCAGGCCCAGGGCCTCGCAG
Source organism: Halomonas sp. NCCP-2165 (assembly GCF_023708045.1). Classification (NCBI taxonomy): domain Bacteria; kingdom Pseudomonadati; phylum Pseudomonadota; class Gammaproteobacteria; order Oceanospirillales; family Halomonadaceae; genus Halomonas; species Halomonas sp. NCCP-2165. The sequence goes on along the minus strand of NZ_BRCY01000010.1, from coordinate 19,216 downwards.
GCGCGTACCATCAGGCGCAGCTTGGGGGAGCCCAGGCCGCTATTGAAACCATGCAGATAGAGCAGGCCCGAAGCCGGCTCACCGCCGCGCGGCACGCTTAGCATACCGCAACCCCTGGATGGATAACCAGCACCCAGTAAAGACGCCTCACGGTACTTCCGTCTCGGCGGCCCAGAAGGCCTCGATCAGCCCGCGGCTGGAGTCGTCCATGGCCTCCTGGCCGCGGTGGCCGGCGAGGATCCGCTCGGTCTCGCCGGCGATGCGCTTGCCCAGCTCCACCCCCCACTGGTCGAAGGGGTTGATATCCCAGATCACCGCCTGGACATAGACCTTGTGTTCGTAGAGGGCGATCAGCGCCCCCAGGGTGGCCGGGGTCAGGCGCTCCAGCAGCAGGGTGGTGGAGGGCTGGTTGCCCCGGTAGCGCTTGTGGCTGGGCTGGGCGTCGCCATCCGCCAGGGCCTCGTCGCCGAGCATCAGCACCCGGGACTGGGCGAAGCAGTTGGCCAGGGTCAGGCGGTGCTGCTCCTTGAGGTGGGCCCGGGTGGCGGCGTCCGCCACCTCGTCATAGCGACGCAGCGGCGCGATAAAGTCGCAGACCACCGCCTGGGTACCCTGGTGCAGCAGCTGATAGAAGGCGTGCTGGGCATTGGGCCCCAGTTGGCCCCAGAGCACCGGGCAGGTGGCGTAGTCCAGCTGGCGGCCGTCGTGGGTCACCGACTTGCCGTTGGACTCCATCTCCAGCTGCTCGAGGTAGGCGGCGAAGTACTCCAGGCGGCCATCATAGGGAAGGATGGAGTGGGCACGGATATCCAGGAAGTTGACGTTCCAGATCCCCGCCAGGGCCAGCAATACCGGCAGGTTGTCGGCGAGCTCCGCCTCGCGGAAGTGGCGATCCATGGCGTGAGCCCCGGCCAGCAGCTCCCGGAAGTGATCCATGCCCACCACCAGGGCGATGGGCAGGCCGATGGCTCCCCATAGCGAGTAGCGTCCGCCGACCCATTCCCAGAACTCCAGCTGATGCGCGTCATCGATGCCCCAATCGCGCATCTTCTCGGGACTGGCCGAGACGCCGATAAAGTGCTGGCGCATGACCAGCGCCGCCGGCATGCCGACACGCTCGCCGGCGAGCCGCGCCAACAGCCAGTCCCGGGCGGTGCGGGCATTGGAGAGGGTATCGATGGTGGTAAAGGACTTCGACGAGAGCACGAACAGGGTGGTCTCGGGATTGAGGCGTCCCAGGTAGTCGGCCAATTGAGAGCCGTCCATGGTGGAGGCGAAGTGCACCTCCAGCGCCTGACTCCCCTCGGCGCGGAAATCGGCCAGGGCATGGGTCACCATCAAGGGCCCCAGGTCGGAGCCGCCCACTCCCAGGTTGACCACGTCGCGGATCGGCTTGCCGGTGGCGCCCCGCCACTGGCCCGCATGCAGCCTGGTCACCATGGCTTCCATGCGCGCCAGGGTGCGATGCACCGCCGGCACCAGGTCCTCGCCCTCCACCACCAGGGAGGCCGATTCCGGCAGGCGCAGGGCGGTATGCAGGGCCGGGCGATCCTCGCTGATATTGACCCGCTCGCCATCCAGCAGCCGGCCGATGGCCCGGGGCACGTCGGCCTCCCGGGCCAGGGCCAGCAACAGCTCCCGGGTCTCGGGCGTCCAGCGCTGCTTGGCCAGGTCCAGGGTCAGCCCCGCGGCGCTGCGGGTAAAGGCCCGGTGGCGGCCGGGCTGCTCGGCGAACAGCGTCTTGAGATGCACCTCCCCCAGGGCCTCGCGGTGGGCAACCAGGGCCCGCCAGGCGGGACGCCGGGACAGGGGTGACGCTGACGGCATAACTCTCTCCTTGAACGGCTGCAGGTACGCTTGCCTGGGGGCACTGCCACTGAGCTGGCCAGGGGCGCGGGGAGCAGGCCGCAGCGAAGCGTCATTATCAAGGACGAGAATGCCGAGCGCCCAGGGAGGGGGTGACAGCGTCTTCGCGAAGTTGCCTGCTCCCAGGATAGTCCCGGGCCTTAACGCCTGGTGGAGTCCATCATCGGATTTCGCCGGGGTCGTGTCATCCCGCGACACGCAGTAGAATGGCCGTATTTCCCCCGGGCCCACCATGCCATGAGTGACGCATCTTACCGTGACGCGATCTTTTCCACACCCCTGGACCGGGTCGCGCGCTTCTCCTTCGACGAGCAGGTGGTCGCCTGTTTTCCCGACATGATTCGCCGCTCGGTGCCGGGCTACGGCCAGATTCTCGGCATGCTGGGGGTGCTCGCCGAGCGCCACCTGCGCCACGGCGCCCGGGTCTACGACCTGGGCTGCTCCCTGGGGGCCGCCGGCCTGGCCCTGGCCGGGCGATTGCCGCCGGCGGCCTTCGACTACACCGGGGTGGACCTCTCCCCGGCCATGGTGAGCCGGGCCCGGGAGACCCTGAGCGGCGAGTGCCCCGAGCATGCCATGACGGTGGAGGAGGGTGACATTCGCACCCTCGACTACCGGCCCGCGGGCATGATCCTGCTCAACTTCACCCTGCAGTTCCTGCCGCCCGAGGATCGCGACGCCCTGATGCGCCGCCTCCATGAGGCCCTGGAACCCGGCGGGGTGCTGATCCTCTCCGAGAAGATCAAGGCCGCCGACGAGCAGGAGAACGCCTGGCTGGTGGAGCGTTACCACGACTTCAAGCGCGCCAACGGCTACAGTGACCTGGAGATCAGCCAGAAGCGTACGGCGCTCGAGAATGTGCTGATCCCCGACACCCTGGAAGCGCACCATGCGCGCCTGGCCCAGGCCGGCTTCTCCCGCAGCCTGACCTGGTTCCAGTTCCTCAACTTCGCCTCGCTGATCGCCTTCAAGGAGTAGCCGGCGCCGGCGGGGCCGGGAGGCTGGCCATGTCGCCGACCCTGCTCGCCCTGCTGCTGGCCCTCGGCGGCGCCTGGCTGACCACCGCCTGGTGGCACAGCCGCAAGCCGCTGCCGCCGGGCCTGCATGTGGTGGGGCCCTGGCGGAGCGCCGATGCCCCGCGCCTGCTGCTCGACGAGACCTATGCGGATGCCTCGGGTCGACACCGGCGCCGCCAGGCTATCTTCGCCGAATGGCATCGCCTGATCGCCCAGGCTCGCCGCCTGGTGGTGATCGACCTCTTCCTGCTCGATAACGGCCCCCTGGGGCACCGCCTCTGCCAGGCGCTGATCCAGCGCAAGGCCCGCCTCCCGGCCCTGGAGGCGGTGGTCCTGGTGGACCCCATCAATCACCGCTATGGCGGCCGCGAGGCGCCTCAGCTGGAACGCCTGCGTCGCGCCGGCATCCGCGTCGTCAGTTGCGACCTGACCCCGGGACGCGATCCCAACCCGAGTTGGTCGGCACTCTGGCGGGGACTGTTTCGGCCTCTGGGCAACTCGCCCGGGGGTGGCTGGCTGCCCGATCCCCTGGGGCCGGGACGGGTCTCCCTGCGCAGCTACCTGGCGCTGCTCAACCTCAACGCCGACCATCGCAAGACCCTGGTGGTGGACGAGGGCGACGGCTGGCGGGCGGTGGTGGGCTCGGCCAATGCCGACGAGGCGAGCCGCGACTACCGCAACGCCGCCCTGAGCCTGAGCGGCCCCGCGGCGCTCGACCTGCTGCATAGTGAGCTGACCCTGGCACGGCGCTCCGGCCTCGCCTGGCTGCCGCCCTGCCCGGCCCCACCCTCCGACGCTCCTGCGATCCTGCCGCGACTGCGTCTGCTGACCGAGGGCGCCATCCGCGACACCCTGCTGACGCTGCTCGCCGAGGCCCGCCCCGGCGACCGCCTCTGGGTATGTGCCTACTACCTGGCCCACCGCCGGGTGATCCACGCCCTGCTGGCCGCCCGGCGGCGCGGCGTGGCGATCCGCCTGCTGCTGGACCCCAACGACCGCCACTTCGGCCGCACCAGTCCCGGCCTGCCCAACCGAGCGGCGGCCCGGGAGCTGGCCCGCCGGGGCCTGGCCATCCGCTGGTATGGCGACGCCGAGTCCCAGGGCCATGGCAAGTGGCTGCTCCATCAGCGTCCCGGGAGCCACGCCACCCTGCTGCTGGGCTCCGCCAACCTCAGCCGACGCAGCCTCGAGGACAACAACTTCGAGGCCAATATCCAGCTGCAGGCGCCGGCGGACCATCCGGTGATCCGCCGGGCCCGGGCAAGCTTCCTACGCTACTGGCATAATCGCCACGGAGAAACCCATAGCCGCCCCTTCCCGGCCCGGGACGACGCCACGGCCTGGCGCTACTGGCGCTACCGGCTGATGGAGGCCAGCGGCTGGTGCACTTTTTAAGGACCCCATGAACAACCCCCATCGCGATCTCTACCGCGCCTTCCTCGATCAGGGCCTGGAGACCTGGCTGGCTCGCCTGCCGGAACAGCTGGCCCAGGGCCTCGACCGCAAGCGTTACGGCGACCTGCCGGCCTGGGAGAAGGCCGTGGCCAAGCTGCCGCCGCTCCCCGAGGCCCGCGAGGCCTGCCTGGACGCCGACACCGTCAGCGTCGAAGTGGCCCTCGGCGACAGCCAGCGCCGCCAGTGCGAGAACCTGCTGAGGAAACTCGCCCCCTGGCGCAAGGGCCCCTACCGGCTCGGCGGCATCACCATCGACACCGAATGGCGCTCCGACTGGAAGTGGCAGCGCCTGGCCCCGCACCTGGCCGACCTGGCCGGGCGCCGGGTGCTCGACGTGGGCGGCGGCAGTGGCTACCACGGCTGGCGCATGGCCGGGGCCGGCGCCTCCTTCGTGCTGGTGATCGACCCCTCGCCGCGCTTCTATTACCAGTTCCAGGCGGTACGCCACTTCGTCGGCGACCGGGACACCCACCGCACCCACTTCCTGCCGGTGGGCATCGAGGCGGTCCCCGACGACCTGCAGTGGTTCGATACGGTCTTCTCCATGGGCGTGCTCTACCACCGCCCCTCGCCCCTGGAGCACCTGCACAAGCTCAAGGCATGCCTGCGCCCGGGGGGCGAACTGGTGTTGGAGACCCTGGTGGTGGAGGGCGACGAGACCACGGTGCTGCTGCCCGGCGAACGCTACGCCGCCATGCCCAATGTCTACTTCCTGCCCTCCTCGCAGGCCCTGTGTCACTGGCTCGCGCGCTGCGGCTTCGACAATGTGCGGGTGGTGGACGAGGCGATCACCACCACCGAGGAGCAGCGCGCCACCGACTGGATGACCTTCCAGTCCCTGGCCGACTTCCTCGACCCGGACGACCCGACCAAGACCCGGGAGGGCTACCCGGCCCCGCGCCGGGCGGTCATCATCGCCAATCGCCCGTCGTAGCCGCCCGATGGGAGTAGACCGGGGCGTGGTTCACGCCGATCGTCGAAGCCCCGACACACAGACGCCCCCGCCGGCTCTCACCGTCGGGGGCGTCGCTTCGTGCCGGATTCGCTCGGCGGCGACTTAGCCGAGCAGGTCGCGAATATCCTTGGCTTCCCAGTGCGGGAAGTGCTTGCGCACCAGGGCGTTGAGATCCTGCTCGAAGGCGGCCCAGTCCACCTGGCCGGGCCGGCTCTGACGGGCCTGTCCCAGGCCGCGCACCATGCCGGCACCCACGGTGACATTGCTCAGGCGATCGATCACCACGAAGCTGCCGGTGCCCGGACTGCGGCGATAGTCGTCCACCGGCACCTCGGCGGTGAGTTCCACCTGGCAGCGGGCGATGGTATTGAGCTCCAGGCGCTCCGCCTGGTGGTGCTCCAGGGTATTGACGTCCACCTGGTAGTCGATGGCGCTGACCTGGCCGGAGAGGTCCCGGGTGGCCAGCTTGAAGTCGTAGAGGCGGCCCGGGGTCAGGGCGTCCTCGTGCATCCACACGATGTCCGCCTCGAAGACGTTGGAGCCGGGCACCTCGGCATCGGCGGCGACGATCCAGTCGCCCCGGGAGATATCGATCTCGTCCTCCAGGGTCACGGTGATCGCCTGGCCGGGATAGGCCACCTCCAGGTCGCCATCCTGGGTGACGATGCGCGCCACCGTGGAGCGCTTGCCGGAGGGCAGCACCTGAATGGCCTGGCCGGGGCGCAGGATGCCGGCGGCCAGGGTGCCGCAGTAGCCGCGGAAGTCCAGGTTGGGACGATTGACGTACTGCACCGGCAGGCGCAGGTCGGTGAGGTTCTGGTCCCGGGAGACCTCCACGCCCTCGAGCAGCTCGAGCAGCGCCGGGCCGTCGTACCAGGGCATCGCTTCGCTCTGGTTGACCACGTTGTCGCCCTTGAGCGCCGAGATCGGCACGAAGCGAATATCCCGGGCATTCAGCTTCTCGGCCACCTGCTGGTACTCGGCGACGATCTCGTGGAAGCGCTGCTCGGCGAAGTCCACCAGGTCCATCTTGTTGATCGCCACCACCAGGTGCTGGATGCCCAGCAGGTCGGCGATAAAGCTGTGGCGCCGGGTCTGGGTCTGCACCCCGTAACGGGCATCGATCAGGATGATGGCGAGACTGGCGGTGGAGGCCCCGGTGGCCATGTTACGGGTGTACTGCTCGTGCCCCGGGGTGTCGGCGATGATGAACTTGCGCTTGTCGGTGGAGAAGAAGCGATAGGCCACATCGATGGTGATGCCCTGCTCGCGCTCCGACTGCAGGCCATCCACCAGCAGCGCCAGGTCCACCTCCTCGCCGGTGGTGCCGCTGGTCTTGGAGGCCTGGGTGATGGCCGCCAGCTGATCCTCGTAGATCATCTTGGAGTCGTGGAGCAGCCGGCCGATCAGCGTCGACTTGCCGTCATCCACGCTGCCGCAGGTGATAAAGCGCAGCAGATCCTTGTTCTCGTGCTCGTGGAGATACTGTTCGATATCGTCCGCGATCAGTGCCGATTGATGTGACATCTTCAAACCCTTTACTGGAAGCTGGTGACCCGATGAACCGCCGGCGCGTCGTTAGAAGTAGCCTTCGCGCTTCTTCTTCTCCATAGAACCGGCCTGGTCGTGGTCGATGGCGCGGCCGCTGCGCTCGGAGGTGCGGGTCAGCAGCATCTCCTGGATGATCTCCGGCAGGGTCGCGGCCTGGGACTCGACGGCGCCGGTGAGGGGGTAGCAACCCAGGGTCCGGAAGCGCACCCACTTCTCCTCGGGCACCTCGCCCGGCGCCAGGGGCAGGCGTTCGTCGTCGACCATGATCTGCATGCCGTCACGCTCCACCACCGGACGCGGCGCGGCGTAGTAGAGGGGCACGATGGGAATCTGCTCCAGGTAGATGTACTGCCAGATATCCAGCTCGGTCCAGTTGGAAAGCGGGAAGACGCGGATCGACTCGCCCTTGTTGATCTTGCCGTTGAACAGGCTCCACAGCTCCGGGCGCTGGTTCTTGGGATCCCAGCGGTGGAACTTGTCGCGGAAGGAGTAGACCCGCTCCTTGGCGCGGCTGGCCTCCTCGTCGCGGCGGGCGCCGCCGAAGGCGGCGTCGAAGCCGTACTTGTCCAGGGCCTGCTTGAGGGCCTGGGTCTTCATGGTATCGGTGTACTTGGCGCTGCCGTGATCGAAGGGGTTGATATTGGCCGCCCGCCCCTCCTCGTTGATGTACTCGATCAGCTCCATATCGGCCTCCGCGGCCATGCGGTCGCGGAACTCGATCATCTCCTTGAACTTCCAGGTGGTATTGATGTGCATCAAGGGGAAGGGAGGCGTGCCGGGATAGAAGGCCTTGCGCGCCAGATGCAGCATCACCGAGGAGTCCTTGCCGATGGAGTAGAGCATCACCGGGTTGGAGAACTCGGCGGCCACTTCACGGATGATATGGATCGACTCGGCTTCGAGTTGCTTGAGATGGGTCTGTCGCTCGGGAGAAAGCATCGCGGCTTGGCAACCTCTTGTAACCTGGGACGGCGCATCGCCGTGGGTGGGCTGCCAGTGGCGCCGGTCAACGCCGAGCGCTAGCGGTCGATCGACCGGAAAAGCGCCCGCGGACGCGCCATGGCAGCGTCATGCCAGCTAGGGTACTGAGGGCGCAACAATAACGTCAAAGAATTAAGAACTATCTTTTTAGCCCACAAAGGAATAAAGGGCGCAAGCCTCAGAGGTCGACCCGCTCCACCCAGGTGGTCAACCGTTCGCCATCCAGGTCGATCACCCGGTAGCCGGGCCGCGAGGCCTGGTCGATGGCGAACTCGGGGGAGCCGCCGAGGAACTGATCGGTGGTGGCGGGGGTGCCATAGACCGCCACCTCCCCCTCGGGCAGGTGCCGCGCCCCGGCGAAGGCCTGGTGGATATGCCCGCAGAGCACCGCCTTGACCTGAGGATGCGGCGCCAGGGTCTCCCAGAACGCCTCGCCGTCGGCCAGGCCGATGGCGTCCATCCAGGCGGAACCGATGGCCAGGGGCGGATGGTGCATGGCCACCAGGGTCGGGCGCTCGTCCAGGGTCAGGCTGCCGGCCAGGTCCGCGAGGCGCTCGGTCCCCAGCTCGCCATGGGGCCGCCCCAGCACCCGGGTATCGAGGAGCAGCAGCCGCCAGGCACCCAGGTCGAGTTCGTCATGGAAGTCGCGAACCTCGGTCATGAAGTCGCCATGATCGTGGTTGCCGGGCAACCAGAACCAGGGGCACTCCATGGCGGAGAAGGCCTCGGCGGCATGGCGATAGGAGGCGGGAGTCTCGTCCTGGCTGACATCGCCGGTAACCAGCAGCAGGTCGGGGCGCAGCCGCCGGGCGTGTTCCAGCACCCGTTGCAGCTGACGCAGGGGCACGCCGGCCCGGGAGCGGGCCTCGGGGTCGGCATGCAGGTGACAATCGGTGACTTGCACCAGACGCATCAATTCAGCTCCGGCAGATCCAGGGAGTGACCGTGGGCCAGGGCATGCTCCAGCCATTCGCCGAGGAAGCGGTTGATCTGCAGCTTCTCGTCGGGCTGATGCATGCGGGCATTGGGGTAGCGATAGCGCCCGTGGAAGTGGCGCTGGCGCTGGAAGTCGGTGACCTCGGCCATGCGCACATCGTGGTAGAGGTGCACCAGCATGCGCGGCGGCTCGACGAAGGCATCCATGATGCCGCTCTGGGAGACCCGCAGGCGGCTGGTATAGGGCGCCTCCTCGACCAGTTCCAGCCACAGGGAGCCGAAGCGCTGTTCGCGACCGCGCAGGGCGATCTCGCGGGTCTCGCCGGGGCCAAGCTCTCCGACCAGCCGCGACAGGCGCAGGTAGTTGATGCTGCACTCGGCCTGCAGTCCCTTGAGATCGGATACATAGGCGGCTCTTGCCATGGCGTTACCTCCGTGCTCGCAATGCGGCCCGCTGCCGTGCCAACCAGTGGAAGGCGATCAGGCACATGGCGTTGTCGAGTCGTCCGGCCTCGAGGAGTTCCCAGGCCTCGCCGAAGGGTAGCACATGAACCTGGATATCCTCGTGCTCGCTGGCCAGGCCATGCACGCCGCCGAGGCCGCGGCTGTCGGTCAGTCCCAGGTAGAGGGTGACCCGCTCATCACAAGCGCCGGGGCTGGGGTAATAGGTATGCAGCTCGATCAGCTCGTCGAGGCGGCAACCCGCCTCCTCGAGGGCCTCGCGGCGGGCCACCTCGGCGGGGGCCTCCCCCGCCTCCACCAGGCCGGCGATCGGCTCCAGCTTCCAGGGGCCCTGGGGGTCCTCCAGGGCGCCGGCGCGCAGCTGCTCCACCAGCACCACGCGATCACGCTCCACGTCGTAGGGCAGCACCCCCACGGCATCCCGGCGCACATGCACCTCGCGCTTGATGGCAGGGCTCCAGCCCCCCTGGAAGAGGCGGTGGCGCAGGGTGCGCTCTTCCAGGCGGAAGAAGCCCTGGTGCAGGCGGGTGGTCTCCAGGCGCTCCACATCCGTCTTGCCGAAGCGCGGCCTGAGCAGGGTCAAGGATCGGTCGCCGGTATCGGCCATGACACCTCCGGGGTCAACGAAGGGGCCATTATCCGGTCATGGGGCGGCGATGCCAACCGCCTCTCTCCCCCCAGCCCTCTCCTAGCCCTCGAGGCGGCGCAGCAGGGCCCGGGCCTGGGTGCGCAGTGCCTCGTCGGAGGCCTGGCGCTCGGCGCGCGCCTCGCCCTCCAGGGCACGGCGGGCGTGTGCCATGGCCTCGTCCCGGCGTCCCGACTCGACGAGGAACTCGGCATAGTAGAAGTTGACGTCGATGCCCTGGGGACGAATCGCCAGGGCCCGCCGGAACATCGCCTCGGCGGTGTCGTCATCGCCGAAGCCGATCAGTCCCCCGGGCACCCGATCGTAGAGCGCCCCCAGGGTCACATAGGCGGAGCCGTTGAGGCCCCGGGGGTCGAGCTCGACGGCCCGCTCCAGGGCCTCCCGGGCGCCACGGGCCCGGCTCAGGGCGCCCAGGCCGCCGCGCTCGCGGGCCTCGGAGGCGAGGATAATGCCCTGCCAGGTCAGCAACTCGGCGGCCTCGGGGTACTGCCCCACCAGGGTCTCGGCTCGCTCGGCCAGGGCCGCCAGGGCATCGCCCTGCTCACCAGGCTGGGTGGTGATCCGCTCCCACTGCCGTCGCAGCTCGGCGACCTCCTGCTGCTGGGCGAGGGCCAGCGGCGAGAAAACGAGGCTGATGCCCAGGGCCAGGGCGGGGAAGACAAAACGCTGGGACATGATCGGGCTCCTTGCTTGTTATTGTGACGGTGGTGCCACCGGGCACTCTAACGAACGTTTGAATTACACCCCAGCCCACCAAAGTCGTAGCCGTCCCTTGGCGCGGCTCCCACGGCGCAGTAAGGTCCCAGCAACAGCCAATGGAGAACCTCATGAAAGGTCGCAATATGACCCGCTGGCGCGATCCGGCCAAGGACCCGCGTCAGGAGCCCAAGAGCCACCTGATCACCGCCGAGGGCGCCGAGCGCCTGCGCGGCATCCTCGACCACCTCTCGCGGGTCAAGCGCCCGGCCCTGTCGGCCAAGGTGGGCGAGGCGGCGGCACTGGGCGATCGCAGCGAGAACGCCGACTACACCTACAACAAGAAGGAACTCAACCGGGTGATCGCGCGGATTCGCTACCTGACCAAGCGCCTCGACGAGCTGCAGGTGGTGGACCGCCTGCCGGCGGACACCTCCCGGGTCTACTTCGGCGCCTTCGTTACCCTGGAGGATGACGACGGCGAGGAGATGACCCTGCGTATCGTCGGCCACGACGAGACCGATACCGCCAAGCGCTGGATCAGCATCGACGCGCCCCTGGCCAAGGCGCTGCTGGGCAAGGAGGAGGATGACGAGGTGACGGTGGCCGCCCCCGGCGGCGAGACCACCTATCTGATTACCGAGATCCGTTACCGAGAGCCGGGCACGAAATAGTCAGCGCTTGATGGCCCGATAGACCCGGAAGCGGCGGTCGTCGGCGAGGATCTCGAAGCCGCCGAAGCTCGCCTCGAGCAGGTCGGGATAGGGCAGGAAGGCATTGGCCACCAGCCACAGCTCGCCGCCGGGCGTGAGACGTTCCGGCGCCTCGCGGATCAGCCGCCCCGCCGGGCCATAGTCGATGGCCCGCTCCTGATGGAAGGGCGGGTTGCTGATGATGCGCTCGAAGCGCGCCCCCTCGGGCAGCCCCGAATAGACGTCCCCGGCCACCACCTCGCCGGCCAGGTCGTTGGCGGCCAGGCTGCGCCGGGTCGCCTCCACCGCGAAGGCATTGATATCGGTGGCGCTGACCCGGGCCCCGCGACGGGCCAGCCAGCAGGCCAGGATGCCGTCGCCGCAGCCCATGTCCAGGGCGCGGAAGGGGCCCTCGGGCAGGCGCGGCGCCAGGGTCTCCAGCAGCAGCCGGGTGCCGTCGTCCAGCTTGCCATGGCCGAAGACCCCCGGATGACTGTGCAGGGTCAGCCCCTCGGCCTCGAGGGTCTGCCAGGCCAGGGCCGGGTCCAGGGCCACCCGCCCCACCCGGGTCTCGAAGAGGCTGCAACGGCGGGCGCTGTCGCGCTTGCGACAGCCCAGCCCCAGGGCCGCCAGCACCTTGAGCACCCGCTTGATGCCGCCATTGTTCTCCCCCACCAGCCACAGCGGCGTGCCCTCGGGCAGGCGCTGGCAGAGCGACAGCAGCCACCACTCCCCCAGGGCATGGCTCTTGGGCCAGAACAGCACCGCCCCCGGCACCTCGCCCAGGGATGTCGTGGCGAAGGGGGCGTGAACCACGCCGCCCCGGGCCTGCCAGTCGGCCGACTGGGCGGCATCGCCACTCAGCAGGGCGCTATCCGGCGGGGACAACCAGGCGTCCCGGGGCGGGGCCACCCAGAGCCAGTGGCGGTGGTCCTGCTCCTGGCGTTCGAGGAGTTGGCAGACGGGGGTCTCGGCGGGCATGGCGGTCACTCGGGTTTGTGCAGGGTGTAGAGCAGGTAACGCCCCAGGCGCCAGTGGGGCTCGACGTCGCAGTAGCGCCGCTCCAGCGCCAGCAGCTGCTCCAGTTGTGCTTCGTCGGGATGGCGCTCGCGCAGGTAGTCCTGGAAGACGCGAATCCCCGCCACGGCACGGATCTCGAGCCCCAGGGCCTCGGCCCAGGTGGCGATCTGATCGTGGGTCAGCGGCGAGATGGGGGTCAGGCGCTGGCGCCGGCCGGTGCCCTCCAGGCGATCCGCCAGGGCCTTCTCCAGGTTGCCCTTGACCACATTGGAGAAGCGCAGGGCGTCGCGGTTGAAGATCATCAGCGAGAGCTGGCCGCCGGGGGCCAGCAGGCCCGCCAGGGTGGCCAGGGCCGCCTCGGGGTCGGCCAGCCACTCGAGTACCGCATGACAGACGATCAGCGGCCAGGGCCCCGGGGCCGCCTCGGGCAGGCGCTGCAGGGGTTCGTGCAGGAAGCGCACCGACTGCCCGGCCAGGGATTCCCGGGCCCGGGCCAGCATTTCCTCGGCGGGTTCGGCCAGGGTCACCTCATGGCCGCGGGCGACGAACCAGGCGGCCATCTGGCCCAGGCCGCCGCCCACGTCGAGCAGCGGCTGGCCGTCGAGCTCGAGCTGGCGGGGCAGGCAGTGATCGAGCAGCGCCAGGCGCAGGGCGCCGCGGGGCGAGCCGTAGAGCGCGGCGGAGAACTTCTCTGCCAGGCCCTCGAAGTGGCGATCGCCATGAACGGAGAGGGGCGCGTCGCTGGGCAAGGGGGCAATTCCTGAGGTCAAGGGGCGACCATTCTATCCGCTGTGCGGCTCGCGGCGAACCTTGGACTCTGGACGAAAACTGCCTGCCCTCGCCGAATCGACCTCGGGGCGCGGCTCGCGTCGTACCTCCAGGGGCAAGCGTGCCGCCCAGTTCACCTCCCGCTCCAGTTGGGCGGCGAATTGCAGCAGGCGCCGCTCGCTGCCCATGGGTCCCAGGCACTGCACCCCCACCGGCAGGCCCTGCGGTGTGATATGCAAGGGCAGCGACATGGCCGGCTGGCCGGTCAGGTTGGCCAACTGGGTAAAGGGCGAGTAGCGCAGCGATTCCTGGGCCAGGGCGTCGAGCCCGCCCGCCTTGAGGGCCAGGGCAGAGGCGCCGGGCAGCGCCAGCAGACGCATCAGCGCCTCCCGCCAGCGGCTCGGGTAGAGGCTGCCGCGGCGCGGCGGCGGGGCGCTGAGCACCGGCATCAGGAGCAGGTCGAAGCGGCGATGAAAGGCCCCCATGGCGCGCCCCAGGGTGTTCCAGTGGCGCTTGGCCAGCTCATAGTCGCACGCCTTGAGGTGACGGCCGAGTCGCGCGATGGCGCGGGTGGCCGGCTCGATCGCCAGCCGCGACTCCCGGATGCCGGTCTGCTCGGCGACCCATGCCAGGTCGGCGCTCAGGTGCCCTAGATAGAGCGTCAGGTAGCTGTGGGCCAGGGCCCCGCCATCCACCGGCGGGTCGCACCACTCCACATGATGGCCCAGGGCCTCGCAGCGCCGTGCCGCGACCTCCAGCGCCTTGCGCACCTCGGGATGCAGGGTCGCGCCGAGGGGCGTACCGAGTGGCTCGCCCAGGGACACGGCGATGGTCAACGGCTCGGGAGCACGCTCCAGGGCCGCCAGGAAGCCGCTCTCGTGGCGCACCGGATAGGGGCCACCCTCATCCATGCCGTTGGTGGCATCCAGCAGGGCGGCGCTGTCGCGGACGCTGCGGGTCAGGGCATGCTCGACCACGGCTCCCTGCCATACCTCGCCATGGGCGGGCCCCAACGGCACCCGGCCACGGGACGGCTTGAGGCCGAAGAGACCGCACTGGCTGGCGGGAATGCGGATCGAGCCGCCGCCATCGCCGGCCCCCGCCAGGGGCACCAGACCCGCCGCCACCGCGGCGGCGGCACCACCGCTGGAGCCGCCGGGCGAATAGTCGCGCCCCCAGGGATTGGCCGGATGGGGAAAGGCCTTGGGCTCGGTGATGCCCATCAACCCCAGCTCCGGGCAGCCGCTCTGGCCGAGGATCACCAGGCCGGCCTGGCGAAAGCGCTTGACCAGGGTGGCATCCGCCGCGGGGCACCAGTCGGCCAGGGCGGCACTGCCGAAGCTCAGCGGCTCGTCCGCCAGCCCCATCAACAGGTCCTTGGTCAGGAAGGGGACCCCGGCGAAGGGCGAACGGGGCTCCACCTCGGCGGCCTCGGCCCGCCCGCGCTCGTAGCGTCGACGCACCACGGCGCCCAGTTGAGGGTTGTCCAGGTCGATGGCGGTACAGGCCGCCTCGACGACCTCCTCGCGGCTGACCTCGCCGCTGCGTATCAGGGCCGCCAGCCCCAGGCCGTCATGACGACGGTACTCATGATCCTTCATTGCCCTTCCCTTGCCTCCCCCCGAACCATCAGCATGATCAAATAGACTAAAGGTTCAAGTCGTTATCAAAAAAACGTCCGATAACATTAAAGCCACAATGGCATACCGCCGATAACACCTTACCCCCGACTCAGGCCTTTGCATCACCCAGGGAGAGACCTCTTGAGCCCATTCCACGGCGACCTCGGCACGCTGCTCGACTTCCCCAGCCTGGCGATCTGCATCAGCGAGGGCGACACCCTCGGCGGCAGGCTGGCCTATGTCAATCACGCCTTCGAGCGCCTGACCGGCTATGCCCGGGAGGAACTGCTGGGCAGTGGCTGCCCGCTGCTGGACTCCGAGGCGCTGGAGGCGACGCACCGCCAGGCCTTGATGGACGCGCTGCGCGATGGGCGTCCCTTCACCCTGACCCTGCCCTGCCGGCGCCGCGATGGGGAACTCTTCCACAACGAGCTGAGCCTGTCGCGCTTCTGCCTGGGGGATGGGCGTCGCTACCTGATCGGGATTCATCGCGATGTCAGCCAGCGCGAGGCGCACCAGAATCGCCTGGAGCTGGCTCAGGCGGTCTTCAACAATACCCATGACGGCATCCTGGTCACCGATGCCGACAAGCGCATTATCGACACCAATCCAGCCTTCAGCGAACTGACCGGCTACAGCCGTGAGGAGGCCCTGGGCAAGAAGCCCAACCTGCTCTCCTCCGGCAAGCACGACTCCGGCTTCTACGAGAGCATGTTTGCCGCGGTGGAGAACCGCGGCTACTGGAGCGGCGACATCTGGAACACCCGCAAGGACGGCAGCCAGCTGATCGAAAACACCACCATCTCGGCGATTCGCGACGAGAGCGGTCGTATCGCCAACTATATCGGCATTTTTCGCGACATCACCCAGCGCCGCCTCAACCAGGCGCGCCTCGAGCGCATGGCCAGCTACGACCCCCTCACCGGGCTGTTCAACCGCGAGCACTTCAATACCCTGCTGGAGAGTCAGCTGGCCAGCCTGGAGTACACCCAGAGCGGCCTGGCGGTGCTGTTTCTCGACCTGGACGACTTCAAGCCGATCAACGACGGCTTCGGCCACGCCTGCGGCGACGAGCTGCTGATCGAGATCAGCCGCCGCCTCAAGCATCTGATGCGCGCCAACGACCTGACCGCCCGCTTCGGCGGCGACGAGTTCGTCATCGCCCTCACCGGCCTGGGCACCGCCGACAAGGCCGCCAAGGTCGCCGAGAAGGTGATGGCCGATATCATCCGCCCCTACCAGCTCGACAACGGCGAGCTGGTCAGGGTCTCGGTCTCGGTGGGCATCGCCTTTACCTCGAGTCACGAGACCAGCGCCGCCCAGTTGCTGGATGCCGCCGATGCCGCCATGTACGACGCCAAGCAGCAGGGCAAGAACCGCCTGGCCCATGCCGATGCCCTGGACCAGCGAGGCGCGGGACAGGACGCCTACACCCTGATCAAGACGGCCTTCGAAGCGGGCCAGATCGAGCTCTTCTTCCAGCCGATCCTGTCGATCCATCGCCAGCGCATCATCGGCTTCGAGGCCCTGGCCCGCTGGCGTCACCCGGAGAAAGGCGTGCTCGGTCCCCAGCACTTCATGGACGTGATCACCCAGTCGTCGCTGAGCCTGCCCTATGGCCGCTGGCTGATCGACGAGGCGGCCCGGGTGGCCAAGCGCTTCCATGTCGAGGGCCACGAGATCGCCATCGGCGTCAATCTCTCCCAGGATCAGATCGAGACCGGCGCCATCGTCGAGTCGCTGGCTTCATCGCGTCACCGCCACGACCTGAGCCGCCCCTTCCTGGTGGCCGAGGTTCTGGAGTCGACCCACTTCCATGACCTGGACCTGGCCTGCGGCCTGCTCCAGGAGACCCGCAACCTGGGGGCCCAGGTGGCCCTGGATGACTTCGGCTCGGGGATCTCCTCGATCACCTATGTCAGCCAGCTGCCGCTGAACACCCTCAAGGTCGACCGCACCGTGACGCGCCACGTGGAAGCCCGGGAAGATCGTCGGCAATTCGTCAGCGGCATCATTCGCATGGGCCACGCCATGGGCCTGCAGGTACTGGCCGAAGGCATCGAGAACGAGGGGCAGCTGGAGGCCCTGCGCCTGCTGGGTTGCGACCTGGCCCAGGGCTTTCATATCGGCCGTCCCATGGCGGAGAGCGAGATCGTCAAGCGCTACCTGGCCCCCGACACGCCCCCCCGCTATCCGCTCAAGGGGGAAAGCCGCGCCTGCCGGGTTTAACTCCCCGCCGCGGATCCGTATAATCCTCGCGGCTCGCCCCCTTAGCTCAGCTGGATAGAGCAATCCCCTCCTAAGGGATAGGTCGAAGGTTCGAATCCTTCAGGGGGCGCCACGCCGACCCGCATGTTAGGGCGCTTTCTCGCCCCTCCTTCCCCTGCCATTGAATGCCGAGTTGCCCAGCGGACACCCAATGGACACCCGCGGCGATAGCCGCTGCCCCGAGCCGAGTTAGTCCAGCACCGCCACCTGCACGCCATCACGGCCCAGTCGCTTGGCCCGGTAGCTGGCCGCATCGGCTCGCCTCAGAGCCGCATCGACGCCGACATCGCCGGACTCGAACCCCGCCACGCCGAGGCTCAGGGTAATGCCATAGCGACGCCCTTCCTTCTCCACCGACACCTCGGCGGCGGCCCGACGCAACCCCTCGGCCACCGGTAAAGCCTGCTCCGGGGCACAGCCGGGCATCAGGATGGCGAACTCGTCGCCCCCCAGCCGCGCCACCTGGTCGCTGCGGCGCACCTGGGCCTTGAGCGCCTCGGCGAGCCGGCGGAGCAGTTCGTCACCCAGGGCATGGCCGCCTTCGTCGTTGATCGGCTTGAAGTGGTCCAGATCGAAGAGAATCAGCGCCGAGGGCCGGGACTGATGGCACCAGTCGTCCCAGGCTTCCTCGAGGCAGCGCTCGAAGCCACGCCGGTTGAGCAGTCCGGTCAGGGGATCATGCTCGGCCTCCCAGCGCTGCTGGGCCTCGATCTCGCGACGCTCGGTGATGTCCTTGACCATGCCCACGAACCCCAGCCGTCGCGACTCCACCGTGACCGCCGTGGCATGCACTTCCAGCCACAGCACGCTGCCGTCGGCCTGGCGGAAACGGCACTGACGCAGGAACTCCTCGCCACTGTTCAGGGTGTGATGCCACAGGTCCAGGGCGTCCCGACGCTCCTCGGGGTGCAGATTGATATGCCATTGGCCCACCTCGCCGACACCCTGCCCGATCAGGGCACGTAACGCCGGATTCATATAGGTGGTCCGGCCGTCGGGAGCAGTGACGAAGATGCCCGTAGGAGTCGACCCCAGGACCGCATCGAGGAAGGCCTGGCGCTCCTGCAGGGTAGCGTGGGCGGCCGAGCGTTCCCGCTCGACCCGATTGAAGGTCGCCGCTACCCGCTTGAGCTCCTTCAGGCGAGTATCCAGACTCACTCGATCTCGCTCTCCCAGCCCCACCGCATCGATCTGTCGTTCCAGCTGCTGCAGGGGCGCCAGGACTCGTCCTATCCGCCACACCAGCAGGGGCAGCATGACCAGCACGGCGATCAGCCCACCCCAGCCCAGCCGACGAATCAACGCCTGCAGCGCCGACTCCATCTCGCTCTGCGGCAGGAAGATGCCCACCACCCAGTTGGCCGCCCAGATCTGCCGGTAGGCCTGCAGCGACATCTCCTCGTTCAAGAGCGGCGCATAGGCGATACCCTCCCAGCCATCCAGGGCCAGGCCGGCCCAGGGGGATACCTCGGGCCGCGGCACCGACTGCATGATCAGGGCGTCATCGGGATGATAGAGGATGGTTCCCGAGGCGGTGGCCACGACGGCGAAGCCATGATCGCCCAGGCGGATCCGCCGCAACCGATCGAACAGGCTCCCTTGGTTGAGATTGACCACCCCCCCCAGCACGCCGAGGAAGTTCCCCTGCTCGTCCTCGAGGGGCAGGCTGATCACCACCAATAAATCGCCGCTGGCACGCCCCTCGAAAGGCTCGCTGATATGCGGGCGCCTCAGCCGAAGCGGCAGTCGAAAGAAATCGCGAATGCTGGCGTCCAGGCCGACGCGACCGGCGACCACCGGCCAATCGGCGATAATTTGCCCCTCGTCATCAGTCACTACCAAGCCATCGAACCAGGCCAGCAGGGAATCATTGTGGTGGAGCTCGGCGCGTATCGCCTCGGGAGTCCGCGCCTCACTCTCCAGCAAGGGCGCCAGACGCGCCAGTGCCGAGAGGCGCTTGTCGATCTCGGCGGAGAGGTCATCGGCGATCAACCGCGCCTCATAGCGCAGATGGGTGCCGTTGAGCTCCTGGACCAGGTCACGCCCCAGCAGCCAGCCGAAGGTCAGCACGCCCAGCAGCACCACCAGCCAGGTAGCGGCCAGCCCCAGCAGCAAACGCCCCTTTAGAGACCCGAGGCAGCTCCCCCAACGCCATTTCAATCGCATCCCTTTTCCTTATACCAGGTCCAGTTGCTATATCGCCCGCCGGCGATCTCTCCTTTAGCACGAATCGCTTCCCAGCCTACACCCTAGCCACCGAGGTCTCACCCCGCCCTTCACCC